>CAYWGR010000121.1:0-17278 GCA_964458015.1 uncultured Planctomycetaceae bacterium | reverse complement strand
TATAGCTCGATGCGTCGGAAGCAAGGAACAGCAGTGCCCCCTCCAACTCCTCGATGCGGCCTGGGCGTTTCAGCGGCAGCCGATCGCAGAGATAGGTCAGCCACTCGGGGTTCTCGTAAAGGGCCGCCGTTTGATCCGTTTTGAACCAGCCTGGAGCGAGGCAATTGACCGTTACGCCGTAACGTCCCCAATCGTCGGCCAGGCTCATCGTCATTTGACGGATGCCACCCCGGCTGGCGCAATAGGGTCCGATGCCGGCATAGCCGAACACACACGTCAACGAACCGATGTTGACAATGCGCCCATAGCCGCGTTCGATCATGTTGGGGGCGACTGCCTGAGCAACAAAAAAAGGGCCTCGCAGGTTGGTGTCGAGCACCCGATTCCAGTCGTCCCACGAGACTTCCAAGGCAGGTTTGCGGATATTACAGCCGGCATTGTTCACCAGGATGTCGATGTTTCCCCAAGCGTTCATCGCAGCATCGGCCATGCGGCGGATGCTTTCCTGTTGGGTTACATCCAATTCAAGCGTCAAACAGCGCCGTCCCCGTGATTCGACTTCCGCCTTGGGGGCTTGAAGCGAATCGATATTGCGGGCGGTGATAATCACATCGGCCCCGGCCTCGGCCAGCGTGGCGGCAAAATGCCGGCCAAGCCCGCGACTGGCGCCGGTTACAAGTGCGATCTTTCCGTTAAGATCCAAGGGATTCTTCATGGTCATTGGTTCGCAGATGCTGAAGGGCGGGCGGCACCGGGCGTGCGACCGTCACTGCCGGGTGCAGGCTGCATGATTTCGATCACAAAGCCCAGCAACTTTTCTGTGTCGTAATTAACCCAATAGGTGTTGTCGCGGATGCCGGCACCTTCCTGCGTTCGTCCGATGCCGGCAGCCTGTAAATACGCACTGAGGGCTTTGTGGTCGGGCACGTTGAAGCGGATATGGTGGATGCCCGGCCCTCGCTTTTCCAGAAAATCGCTCCAAATCGTGCGGCCTTCCAACGGCTGGATCAACTCCAACTCGACCGATCCCAAATCCGCAAACGCCTGAACCGTTCGGAAGCAATCCAACTCACCGTAATAAAACTGCTGATCTATCCGCTCGGCCGGCGGACAATTCACCACACGGAACGGTCCGATGCCAAACAGTTCCGTCAACTTTTCCATCGTTCGGTGAATGTCGTCGACAACCACGCCGATCTGGATCGCCCGATCGAATCCGGCAATAGGTCGATCCCGACCGCCAGACTTTTCCGTGGAATTTTTCGGTTCATTTATGTTCATACCGTGTTTTTCTCCGAGGTTTGCCACGTCCACGACATGAGCAGGTCGTGGACATGGCATTCCATTTTTCTGGACAAAAACTATTTAGTCGCCTGCTTCACTCCATTGACGACGTTGGGCAACGGCTCGCCGCGCAACGCAATTCCCACCGTGTTCACAACGCTTTCACGCAGTTTCCGCACGGCCTGAGCGCTGCACGAGGCAATGTGCGAATTGATAATCACGTTGTCCAGCTTGACCAGTTCGCCTTGAAGATCGGGCGGTTCGGGATCGGTTACGTCGAGCGCCGCCGCGGCAACCTTGCCGCTCTTTAACGCGGCGACCAAGTCGTCAGTCTTCACCAGTGTGCCGCGCGAGGTATTGACGATCAATACGCCGTCTTTCATCTTGGCAATCGAACCGGAATTGATCATCTGCTTCGTGAAATCGTTGCTCGGGCAATGCAACGTGATCAAATCGCACTTACTGAAGATTTCGTCGAGCGAGGCCGGTTCACAGCCATTCAGGCGAATTGTCGAGGCTGCCACCGGCGGATCGTAGACCAGCACGCTGCACTTGAACGCCCGTAAACGATCGGCCACTTCGCGGCCGATCCGGCCGAACCCGACCACGCCCACCGTCATGCTTTTCAAAGCGAACATTGCCGTCAGCGGCGTGGCCAATCCCCAGCTACCGCCCTTCACTTTGTTTGAATTGGCGGTGATTTTCCGTGTGAGGTCCAGAATCATGGCCAAGGCATGGTCGGCCACTTCGTCGATACAATAGTCGGGCACATTGCACACTGGGATGTTTTTGGCCGCCGCGGCTTTGAGATCGACGTTATCCACGCCGATGCCATAGCGAACAATGACGCGGGCTTTTTGCATGGCCCCGATTACCGCGGCATTCACCGGCGCGAACTGCGTAATCACAGCGTCGGCGTCGCGAACCAAATCAATACGATCTTGCTCCGTGCCGGTCTTGATCGCTTTCAGTTCATGGCCTGCCGCTTTGCAAAAACCGTCCTCGATTTCGAGATCGGCTAAATTGTAGTCGGTAATGACAACCTTCATTGAATCAACTCCTTCGTGGAATCGCACTTGAATTAATGGTAAGAAATAAAAAACATTGTTATCGTTGCACTCGGCCCGCCGAATCGCCGGCCAGCAGTTGTTCCACTTCTTCTCGCGTGGCTAAATTAAAATCGCCAGGTATCGAATGCTTCAAACACGCCGCGGCCGCGGCAAAGTCGATCGTGTGCTGCGGTTCGTAGTCCGAGATCAAACCGAAAATCAAGCCAGCGGCGAAGGCATCGCCCGTGCCGACGCGATCGACGATTTGGATTTCATAGCGATGGCTGCGATAAATTCCTTCTTCACCGCACAACATCGCAGCATAACCATTTACCGAGGCCGAAAATGGTTCGCGGAACGTCATGGCGATACTCTTCAAACCAAATTGCTTCCGCGACATTTCCGCCAGATGCTCGTGAAGTTTGGCATCGGAGAGCCCTTTGCGCTCGGGCAAAATACCGAAGATCCGCTGCGGATCATCCTTTCCGCAAATCAGCACGTCGGCCTGTTCTAAGAGCGGCGTCAAGACGCGGCCCGCCTCTTCCATACTCCAAAGCTTGCCGCGGTAGTTGCAATCGCAACTGACGGTAAGCCCCAACCGCTTGGCCGTGGCCAGCCCGGCTTTTAGCGTTTCGACAACCGCCGGCCCCAACGCGGGGGCCGTGCCGGAGAAATGGAACCAATCTTTGCCGGAGAGAATCGCGTCCCAATCGAAGTCGTTGGGCGCCACTTGGCGAAAACTGCTCGGCGCGCGGTCGTAGATCACTTTAGTTGACCGTTGCGACGCGCCGGCCTCCATATACAGCACGCCTAACCGGTCGCCGCCGCGCACGATGTAATCCGTTCGAACGCCGAACCGTCGCAACATGTTGATACAAGCCTGGCCGATATCGTGTGAGGGTACTTTGGAAACCACGAAGGCCTCGACGCCGAACTGGGCCAAGGACACGGCCGAATTGGCTTCCGCGCCGGTGTACCGAGCGCGGAATGTCTCCGCCTGCGTCAAACGGCCGTGCCCTTCGACGCTCAAGCTGAGCAGCAATTCGCCAAATGCAACGACTTTCTTCATTTCAACGTATTGCTATAGGCCATGATAATCGCAGCCACGATCAACAGAACGATGGCTGCGTACATTTGCCGTCGAGGCGCGCCGTAAACGCCGCGCCATTCGCCGCTGATGAAGCCGAGCCCTTGTCCGCCGACCATTTGCATGGCTTGTTGGATGCCGGCGCCCACGGAAGCGCCCAAGGCACCTAAGAGCAACATGCCTTTGTTGGCCAATGCCACGGCCACGCACATTTGCAAGCCGATGATCGAGGCCAGAGCCAATTCCTTGCTGCTTTCAGCCAGAACGCTCCAGTTTTTGCGTCGCGTCATCAGCCAAGCGGGATATAGAACGTTGATCAGAGCGCCACCTAAAAGTCCGACGGCCTGGACCGGAAGGATGGCCAGAATGTTTTGGGCATCCACGGTCACTTTGGGATCGGCTTCCGTCTGAGCGACGCCCAGTTTTTTGGCAACAAGGTCGCCAGCTTCCTTCGCGGTAAGACCTGCGACCTTGATCGCCCCAATCTTGTCGTTAATGGCGATCGTGCCATCCTGGGCCACCGAATACTCGCGGCTAAGAGCTTTGTTGTCATCCACGGTGAGTTTCATGGTTTTGCCGATTTCCACCGTGCTAACCCGCGCTACGATGGGGCCTTGGCTGTAGACGAAGGCCAGCATAATGCCCGCCGAAGTGACGCCGGCGACGATCGCCATGAGCAACCCGGCCAGAAAATTGCCCGAGGTTTGTTCGAGTTTTTTGAGTTCACGATCCCGTCCAAAACCTGCCAACGAGGCCAACGCCACACCGACCAACATCACCGCAATACCGCCCAAGATGGTCAAACCGGCGGGCGAAGTGAGGTTGGGAGCATCCTTGAACAATCCGGAGCCTTTGAAGATCAACGGCATGATCGAAGCCACCGAAACGCCTAGCCCCGTTAAAACCGCCATCGTCAGCGCCACGCCGATCCGCATCGCACACAAGGCGAACAGCACGTTGGCGATGCCCCAGCTAATCGAAAAAGCATTCGAGGTAATCAAAACCGAGACCGGCACCTCGCGGTATGCTTCAAACGCCCGTGGAAATGCCGCAATGGTGATAGCCCAGGGTAAAATGATCAGTCCAATGAGCATTCCGACGAACCACCAATGCTCGAATTGAAATTTGCGCATCAATTTCATGGGCCAAACGCCACTGCCCATGGTTAACCCAGCCACGGCCACTACAAGAATGCCCAACGCCATTTCCATAGTCGTGCTCCTGCTTTATCTGGTCGGAATCAAGGTTTCTTCTGATACGTAATCACCACGGCGGCCGGTCGATCCTTGACCGTGATCGAAAGCCCGCGTTCGAGTAACTCTCGGCCGGTCGTTTCGGTGGAACCGGCAACGTCGAAATTCGTTAATGTGTAAACGGCGTTCGGGTCCAAGCCCTTCAAGTTGAAACGAGCCTCGGCAAACGGGCTGCCCGCGCGTCGAAAGGCAAACACCGCGCCGGCGTTCATGTCGGGCCGGTCGAACTGCCAGACGGTCCAAACATCGTCCGAAGCCGCGTAGGACGTAAGAGGATAGAAATCGCCGTAGAACAAGTCTCGCACTTGGTTCAACTCGGTGAGCATTTTTCGGAGCCAAGGAATCGAAAAATGCTTCGAGGTGTCTTTCTCGAACTCATACATAAGCAGATCCATGCCGGGCCCGATCGCGCTGCGGAAGGCATAGGTGTCCTCTCGCTCAAAAGCGCCGGCGCTCAAAGGCGTCCAAAGGCCCAAGCCGTAGGTTTGATTTTGCATGGCGGCAAGGCTAAACCCCGGAAAACACTGTAAATCGCTGCGCCAAAGCGGAATGCTGCGAGATATGGTTTCGATATCGATCCGCCGACCGCCGCTCGAACAGTTGTCGATCAACAGGCCTGGACACCGTGCCAATAGATCATCCCACATTTGGTACAGGCCCGTGATGTGCCGGATTTCGGCAATGCCCACGCGATCAGGTGCGTCGGCCTTATCCCAATAGGGGCGCGGGTCGAAGTTGAAATCCTGCCGATAGCACGAGATATTGCCGTCGTTGACCAGTTTCACCAGATGATCGGTCAACGCTTGCCGCGCTGCCGGATTGCCGAGATTAAAAAGATAATTGGGACCGATCGGCCCAAGCAGGAACTCTGGATGCTCGCGGGTCCACGACGTTCCCTGAAACACGCGCTCGGGTTCCAACCAAAGCAGGAAGCCCATGCCCATGTCTTTCAGTGCTTTGCCGACCGGGCCTAGCCCCTGGGGAAAATATCCGGGATTCGGGAACCAGTCGCCGACCAACGCACCCCAGTTGCTATTAAACACATTTGCGCCAACTTTGGCTTCATCCTTGCCAAACCAACCGGCATCCACCCATAGGAAATCCAACGGTAGATTGTTGTCTTTCCACCATTTTCCATGTTCGATGTGCTTTTGCGCAAAGTTGCCGCCCCACGTGGCCAAGCTTACCGGAACGCGGGCAGGCTTATCGTCTTTGTGCGGCGCATGATGTGCCAAGATGAATTGACGCAGCAGATTGTGCCCCCGCAGGCGTTCTCCGCCCCAGAACAGCAGCACAATCTTCGGCGAGCGAATCTCTTCCCCCGGCAGAAGCTTCAAATGCGTGCGAACCATGCCTGCCCGCATCCGCACGTCGCCGTCGGTTCGGAAAATATCGGCGGCCCAATCGCCTGTCCAGCCGATGGCCCCAACCACGCCCTGCGTACCGGCGTCGATGTTGAAGAACGGCAACGTTCCGCACGACGAACGCCCCGAGTAGGATTGCAGATGCAGTGGATTGCCTTCTCCAATCCAAGGCGACTGCGGCACATCGGCATTGGGGCCTAGCGGCGTAAGCCGTGGAGCGAAATCATCGAAACGGCATTCACTGCCCAAGGCATGATGCACGACCGCTTGCTTGTCACGCGTTAATGGAACGCCGCTATCAATGGCTTTGATGTCGGCCAGAATCGGCGTGTCTTTGCCGCTGGTATTTATGAAGTAGAGCGTCCATTCGACGGCAGGAAAGTCGCGATACTCGATGCCGACGCACCGCAGCACCAAGCCGGTCTTGGGATCGGTGTAAGTGAGCGTGCGTTCGGTTCGCTTTGCATCCAACTCACGGCTTTCACGCTTCAACTCCCACGTTTTCATCGCTTCGGCCGCTGGTTTCCCATCGTAGGTGAATGAGAATAGCGGCCCTGGGGTTTCAAAATGGGCGGCTGTCCATTGCCGTACCGCGGCCATTTCGGCCGGAGTTGGCGACACGGCCCCGGCAACGCCAGACAACGTAAAACCAAGAAGCATGAGAGTCGTGACAATAATTCGCAATCGCATCGGTAGTCTCCTGTTGTAAGGCGGCCGATCCGCGTGACGAACGAGCGGGTAAAACAACCTAACCGTGCTTGGTAGTTGCACGCCGTTTGGCGGGAGGCGTTTCTTTTTCTTCGTACCAACTCAAGTGGCATCGCAACAAGTCGATCGCCACGTCCAACTTCCCGTCGCGCAAAGCATCGACGATTTGAAGATGCTGTTTCTGGCCTCCTCGAAAATTTCCCACGACCATGCGATCGCGGTATTTCTTGAAAAAAGCCTGTAAAAGATCGCAAAACGACGCCAACGGGGTAATGTCGCTGGCATCGACCAGTCCACGATGGAAAGCAATGTCATAATCGATCCACTGCTCCGTGGCCTGATCGGAGTCGGGGGCTTCTTCGGCCAAACTTCGCAAACTGTCGTAGATCTTGGGATCGTTCTTGATCGTTTCCATGGTATAGTAAAGCGCGCCTGTCTCGATGACTGCCCGCGCTTTCAAGATTTTCTCGCGAGGATAGTCGCTCATGGCGAAATGGAATCCGAAATACTCGCTGACGCGATCGAAATCGAATTCATCCAAAACCATGCCTCGGCGCGGCACGGCGTCGATGATGCCCAAGAAGTCGAGGGCCTTAGTGGCTTCGCGCACGACGGAGCGGCTCACCCCGAATCGCTCGACCATCTCCTGCTCGGTCAGCAGGGGGTCGCCCGGCTTGAGCCCCTTCTCGATAATGTGTTTGCGAAGCTGCGTTGTCAGTTCCTCGCTCAATCGCTTGCGACGAAGCTTGGGCGAACGGCTGCGAACGATTTTTTTCTTCTCTTCCACCGGATGTTTCCCCCCAGTTACTTGACAAAGCTAATTGTATTATGATAATGTAAATCGAGCCGGTTCGCAAGAGGCAGTTTTGCCAGAACCGCAAAAGCCGCTGGAAAAAGCGTTTCCGGTATCGAAACAACGACCGTCTTTATTTTGGGAAAGAATTAACGTGTCTAAAAATCGCACTTCTCCTCGTTCCGCTCCCGCGAACGACGTTAAGCCGTCCACGGAGGAAATGCTCCGTCTGTATCGACAGATGGTGCTAATTCGCCAGTTTGAGAAAAAAACCCAATCCATGTTGCGAAACCGGGAATTGCCCGGTTTCGCCCACCTTTATATTGGTGAAGAAGCCTCAGGCGTCGGCGTCATGGCCCATCTGCGGCAAGACGACTGGATCACCAGCACGCATCGCGGGCACGGCCATTCGCTGGCCAAGGGCGTGCCGCCCAAGCTGCTTCTGGCCGAATTGGCCGGCAAGGCGACCGGTTGCAACGGAGGCCGCGGAGGTACGATGCACGTTTTCATGCCCTCGGTCGGTCTGTTTGGAACCAACGGTATGGTTGCCGGCGGCATTCCGTCGGCCGTCGGCTTGGCCATCAGCGCCAAAACGCGCGGCACCGATCAGGTGGCTGTCGCTTTCTTCGGCGATGGCGCCACGAATCACGGCAGTTTCCACGAATCGCTCAACTTTGCCGGCATTCAGAACGCGCCGGCCGTGTTCATCTGCGAAAACAATCTCTATGCCACCGCCACGCCGTTGCGGATGTCCACTAAAAATCTGAATATTGCCAGCAAGGCGGCGTCCTACGGTTTTCCCGGCGTCCAGGTTGACGGCAATGACGTGGTCGCCGTTTGGCAAGCTGCTCGCGAAGCCGTGGCCAGGGCTCGTGCCGGCGAAGGCCCCACGCTGATCGAAACACTGACCTATCGCCAAGTGGGTCATCAGGAAGGCGACCCGGTCGTCGGCTGGTGCCGCACGCAAGAGGAATGGGACGCCTGGTTCAAACGCGATCCGATCCCCAATTTCCGCAAATTCCTGCTCGAATCGGGCAATGCCGCGGAAGAAATCCTCAAGGCCCTCGAAGATGAAGTGGCGGCCGAAATCCAAGAGGCCGCCGATTTCGCCCTCAAATCGCCTTCGCCCGATCCGGCGACCGTGATGAACCACACCTGGGCGGAGCCGATCAATCCGCCGTTGAACTACGATCCCCAAGGCTTTAAGCCGGCGGAAACCGTGACATTAAGCTGGCTCGATGCCGTTCGCGATGGCATCGCGGAAGAAATGCGGCGCGATCCGCACATCATCTATTTCGGCGAAGGAACCGGCGACCGAGGCGGCAGTTTCGGCCATACGAAGAACTTGTTCAAGGAATTCGGCGGTGAGCGAATGATCGACACGCCGATCTGCGAGTTGGCTTTCACCGGCGCCTCGATCGGCGCCTCGGCCTCGGGCTGCCGGACCATCGACGACCTGATGCTGACCGACTTTCTTTGGGAAGCCGCCGGCCAGATCGTTTTGCAAGCCTCGAAATTGCGTTACATGAGCAACGGCCAGGCTTCGGCCCCGATGGTCATTCGCTCGGGCGGCGGCGCGGTTAAACAAGCCGGCGCCCATCACAGCGGCATGTACTATCCGGTTTGGGCTCATTGCCCCGGCTTGATCGTCGTCGTTCCGTCCTGTCCCGCCGATGCCAAAGCGTTGATGAAGACCGCTCTCAGGGCGAACGATCCCGTGGTTTTCATCGAGCATAAATCGCTCCTGTCGGTCAAGGGGCCCGTGCCCGTCGGCGAGCATTATTTGCCGTTTGGGCAAGCTAATATCGTCCGCGAGGGCACCGATATTACGATCATCTCCTGCGGTCTCTGGTTGCGTCGCTCGTTGGACGCTGCCGAGCTTCTGGCCTCGCAAGGCGTTTCGGCGGAAGTCATCGACTTGCGAACGATCGTTCCGTTGGATGTCGATACGATCCTCGCTAGCGTGAAGAAGACCGGCCGACTCCTCGTGGTGGACGAAGCCTACGCGATGTGCGGCATCGGGGCCGAAATTGCCGCGATCTTGATGGAGCAAGCCTTCGATGAGTTGGATGCACCGGTAGGCCGGATGCACATTCCGCCGATTTCCCAGCCGTTCAGCCCGGTGCTGGAAGACAGCATCGTCGCCACCGGCGAAACGATTGTCCGTGCGGCCCGCGCTGTGCTAGACGGTCGCCCACCGGTTCAACCGCGAGCTGTCGGTTGGCAAAAGCCTGCTCAAGTCGCTCCTGCCCCGGTTGCGGTAAAAGAGGCTGAAGTGAAGGCCGCTCCCAGCTCCGCTCCAGTACAATCCGAGTCAGCGACCGCTAAAACTTCAGCAATCAAGGACGGCGTGCCGCTCTTGGTGCCCAACATGGATTTGATCATCACCGAGGCCACGGTCGTCTCGTGGTTGAAAAAGGTAGGTGATCCGGTCAGCTTGGGCGAGGCGGTCGTCGAACTAGAAACCGATAAGGCCACCTCGAATGTCGAGTCGCCGGCCGATGGCATCTTGGCCGAAATCCTCGTCGAAAAAGGAACCGTCGTTGCTTTGGGACAACAATTGGGTACGATCCAAAAGCGTTAGAAGGTTAGATGGGATGACGAAAACCACCTTGCTTCATGCGTGTTGTATCTTGGCAATGCTTGGGATGGCCGTTGGGCGCGCCGATGCCGTTGAACCGAAGGCGGCCGATGCATTGCTGCCGGTGCGGCTCACGCAATCGGAACTGTCCGGTGAAATTGGACGCCGCATCAACGACCTGATCTACAAGAACTACATGGCGATTGATGAGCGTAGTTTCTTGGATCCGTTCAAGACGCGGCCTCCGGCCAAGCCGGAGGAGTGGCGCTATATCGGGATCGGAAAGGTGATCGATGCAGGCAGCATGTTCGCTGCCTATACAGGCGATCCGGCCGTTCGAGACCGAACCGCGCGGCTCATCGAAGAGCTGATGAAGACCCGAGACCCCGACGGCTACCTGGGCCACATGCCCGCCGAGCCGCAAGGCGGACAAAACTATCACAACTGGATTCTACACGATCAGGAATACACGGTTTTAGGCCTGATTGATCATTGGCGTTATAGCGGCAATGAAAAATCGCTCGAATACGCCCGCCAATTGGCCGACTATATTTTGGCGACGTTTCCGAAAAACACGCACCCAGAGAACGTCTGCACGGCCGGCCTGCCCGAGGCCATGCTGACGCTTTACGGCTGCACGGGCGATCCGCGTTATCTGCGTTTTGCCGCCGATACCAAGCACGGTTCGCAATGGGAGATCGAATGCCGTTCGCTTCGCGATTGGGAGCAGACGTTTGAAAACCGCAAACGATCGCACGTCTATGTCATGCTGGCACGATGCTACGCCCAAACGATGCTATACCGTTGGGAACCTTCGGAGCAACTGCTGAAGATGTCGCGGTTCATGTTGCACGAACTCGTGCGCAAGGACGGCGGCCTGTTGGTGATCGGTTCCGGTTCCGATGGCGAGCATTTTGCCTACACGCAAAACGGCAAAGGTGCCATCAGCGAATCGTGCGTCACTGCATACCTGATTCGCTGGCTCGGCAGCCTCATGCGTCTCGACGGCGATCTTCGCTATGGCGATATCATGGAGCGAACCATCTACAATGCGCTCTTTGCCGCTCAAGAACCGGCCGGACGACGAATTCGCTATTTCACGCCGTTCGAAGGGCCGCGGGAGTATTACGGCAGCGATGGTTTCTGTTGCCCCGGCAACTTCCGCCGCATTGTCGCCGAATTGCCCGAGATGGTCTACTATCGGACCAAGGACGGCGCTATCGCGGTCAATCTCTTCACGCAATCGAAGAAGAACATTGACCTCGGCAATGGCCTCGGCGTCACGATCCAACAGGAAACGGATTATCCCAACTCCGGATTGGTAAAGATGGTCGTCACACCGTCGAAAGCGATGGAATTATCCTTACGGCTACGAATTCCGCGGTGGTGTCCGAAAGCCACGCTGGCAATCAACGGCGAACCAGCCCACGAGGTATCGCCTAGTGAAAAATATCTCGAAATCCGCCGCATCTGGAAGCCTGGCGATACGCTCACGCTCAACATGCCCATGCCGTGGCGGTTTGTGCGCGGTCGCAAGCTTCAGGAGGGCCACGTCGCTCTGCTGCGAGGTCCGGTGGTTTACTGTTTTGGCGCCGCACAAAACGCCGAACTGTTGAAAAAGTACAAGGAGCCGCGCGAACTGATGCTGGACCCCGCATCGATCGGCGTGCCCATTCCCGATACATCCGTTCGTCCCACCGGCCTAAAAGTTACGGCCAAGGCATGGCCGCCCGGAAACGACGGTCAGGGCCCCGCATCACTCGACGTTGTGCTGACTGAATTCGTCGATCCGAGCGGCATTGCCACGTATTTTCGTGTTCCCACTGCGACCCCCGTGGTCGATGATGAACTTACGAGTGAGAAATAGAATTCCATGAAAACAACTGATTACAAGCCCATCTCGCCCCGCGCCCTTCGGGCCATGCGTCAACGCAATATCGACACCGCAACGGTACGCGGCACGGGGCCCAACGGCCGCATTGTCGAGGCCGATGTGTTGCGAGTCGTCGTCGCTTCGCCTCGTCCGCCCGTGGAAATGAAGCCGGAGGCCAGGACTGCCGGCGTCGGCACGCTTTCCTCCATGCGTCGCGCCATCGCGGCCAAAGTGACCGAGAGCTTTGCCACGGTTCCCCACTTCTACCTTCGCAGCGAAGCCGACGTTACCTCCCTCGTCCAACTGCGGCAGCAGAATTTGGATGCCATGGAGAAGTGTTGCGGCCAGCGCCCCAGCTTGACCGACTTCTTCCTGCGTGCCCTGGCGGTTGCTCTACGCGATTGCCCTCAGGCCAATCGGATATGGCAAAACGACACTATCGTGCAATTGCCTACGGTCGATGTGGGGCTGGTGGTCCAAGTGGTCGACGGGCTTTTGGTGCCCATCATCCACCAGGCCGACCGGTTGGGCTTGCTCGACATGGTGCGTGAGCGCGTGCGGCTGACCGAAGCCGTTCGCTCGGGCCGAACGCCCGCCGATATTTTCCAGGGCGGAGCCGTTTCACTTACGAATCTCGGCAAGCGCCGCGTCGACGAGTTTACGCCGATTATTTCGCCGCCGCAAAGCAGCATGTTGGCCGTCGGGCGAGCCGCCGAGCGGCCGCGCGTGGTCGATGGCCGACTTTGCGCGCGCCAAACCATGCACTTGACGCTTTCAGTCGATCATCGCGTGATGGACGGCGTTCCGGCCGCCGAATTCTTGGACCGGATCGTGGAGCTTTTGGAAACACCCTTCCAACTCCTTTACGAAATGCCTTCTTTATAATCGTCTAATTATCTAACCTGAACACATGAGGTTTCCTATGGCGACGGGTCAACGGATGAAGGGAAAAAGGGTTTTGGTCACCGGCTCGGGAACGGGCATCGGACGCGGCGTGGCTTTGGAGTTTTGCCGCGAAGGGGCCGATGTCGTCTTCCACTATTCCGGCAGCCGCGATGGGGCAATGAGTGCCGTCGAACAGGCCAAAAAAGAAGGTGCAGCGAAGGTCACGGCTATTCATGCCGATTTTCGCTCTGCCGAAGGGCCCGGCCAATTGGTCGAAAAGGCGGTTGAATTCCTCGGCGGCCTCGATATTTTGGTTAATAACGCCGGCATTACCCTGAATCGTCCTTTTCTGCAAGTCACCCAAGAACAGTTCGATACGGTTTTCAATGTCAATATCAAGGCGATGTATTTCGCCTCCCAGGCCGCTGCTCGCGTCATGCTCAAGCAAGGCGCCGGCGTGATCGTCAACACTAGCTCGATCCATGCGTTGGAAGCCTATCCCGAGCATACGGTTTATGCCTCGACCAAAGGTGCGATCAATGCCTTCACGCGCGTCTTGGCCATCGAGTTGGCGCCACACAACGTGCGAGTCAATGCGGTTGTGCCAGGGTCGGTCGTCGTCGAAGCTTACTACAAGATGGACGCCACCTACGATCCCAAGGAGTCGGGCAAAAACATCCCTGCAGGGTTCGTGGGCGAACCAATCGACATCGCCAAGGCGGTTTTGTTCTTGGCTTCCGAGGATTCCCGCTACATTTTCGGACAAGCCTTGGTAGTCGACGGCGGCACGACTTCGTGGATGCCTTTCGGCGAAGGATTCCGCCAACCGATGACCTGGCAATTCGGCAAAGACTACGTACCGGGATTGTAAATCGCCACGAAAAGAACGGATTAGCCGGGCATACGCCCCGCGACTGCGGTCGCGGGGTGGTGCCGGTTGTTCCTAGCTGACCTTAACTGCATTTTCGGCCAATGCCGCACGGTCGCGGCTGGCGGCCCAGCGACGTGCGGTGGCAAAACGTGAAGGAAGCGAACGCCGACGTGGATGACGACGTTGAGGAGCGTGGCCCGTACCGGCGGGATGCTGGATTTGGTCCATGAATCGCTCCATGATTCCATCGATTTTCTGCCGCGAGAAGCCGGCGATCCGGTAAGTGACGCCGACATTCATTTCCTCGCCGAGCGTGGTCGTCGTTAGCACCAAAGGCAAGATCGGGCCAGTCGAGACGCCGCGGAGATATTCGGCAATGCAGCCCCGGCCGCAATCCGCAATCCAGCCGTCGCGGACGACAACGTTGGAAACGCCGGCCGTCATGGGTAGCGTCTTCCGCATGAAATGGACCTTGTTTATGTCCGATAGATGGGGCCAAAGTGCGCCGGCTACTCGCATGTTCAATACCGAATTGAGATACGCCCGGCGTGCCTTGATCGGACCGGTCACGGCCGCCACCGTTCGGACGGCATCGGTCAGGCTCATTGATTTGTCGGCGGCCATCCGGGTTAAAAAGTAACCCAGGAAGGCGCCCATCGAATCGCTTAAATCCTCTTGGGCGTCGCCGCGGACATCGACGATCGAACCCAACGAAATGGCCTGTTGCTTGCGGATCGAGCGGCAAGGCAGATATTCGGTCATCGCCCGGCCCAACGCTGCAAGTATCACATCGTTGACCGTTGCTCCCAGCGACTTGGCGAAATGCTTAAGCTGGGGGATGGTGCCCGAAGCTGCGCGATATAGCTCATATTGGACCGACAATTGCCGGCTAGAGGAATACGGCATCTGGGCCACGGAACGGTTCCGCAGCAATTGGCTCACGGAATGTGCGCCAGCTTTCATTAGTTGCCGTCCATGCAGCCGATGTGCGAAAACCTCACGGTACGTGCCGGGGTAAAGATCAAGCGGGTTTTGATTCTCCGGCAAATTCCATTCGCAGTAACGATCCAGCACATGTCGCAAGACAAGCCGGGCCGCCGCATTGTCGGCAATCCAATGGTCATACGTTACCATCACGTAATGCGAGCCGGACTCGGCATCCAGAATGCTGAAACGCCACGGCTTGCAAACGGGCCGCTCAAAGGGACGATTCAGCTCGGTCGTCAAATGTCGAGCCAGCCGTGAATCTGAATCCTCGCCGCCTTGAACCACTTCGATCTCCGGCGCACTATCTGTCTCGTGGCGATAAGTTAGAGAAGATGCGTCAAGGTGAACGATACCCAGCCCTGTATCAGCAAAGGCTTGCCGAACCGCTTCGGCCAAACGGAACGGATCGGCTGACGCAGCAATCCGATAGACATGGGCCGCATTGTACGGATGCAATTCGCTCCACTGTGTCATCAGTCGCTGAAACACATTCAGTCGGCCCGACATGTCACTCGACTTGCAAATCATGGATGCATACCAAAGACGCGAGTTTTCGGATGTTTTTTACCAACTGAGTATAGCAATTATCATGCCGTTACGAAAGTAGCGGATATGCGTGTTTTCCGCTATGCCCTGCCACGGGCACGTCTTAATATGACGGCCAGCCCATCATATAACACGGGCCTTGTCTCTGAAGTGTCGCTAGAAAGTGGCTAAAATCCGTGTTATTTGCGGGTAATGGCAACTTTGCCTTTAGTTGGCGCAGGGTTTGCAATAAACGGTTGGTATCACAGAAATCGGGACTGTGGTGGGGGGATCATGAGTCTTCTGCTGCGATATTACTGGCGGCGCATGAAACGGCTGATCCTGGATCGGCTGACCGCTCTCTTTCGCTCGGGCAATTAAGCTGTCTCGAAAAACTGTAGGTCGGCTTGGGCATAACCTACGAGTCGGCTTCCCATGGTCTGGGCACGGTAGAGATTCCATCCACGGGCTATTATACTGGCTATAGCGGGGGAACGCACGCTATGAGCGCAGTAAAACGAATTGCCCTATTGATGAGCCACGACGGTTTTAGCCGTGACGCCATGCGCGGCATTCGGGCATACGCTGTCCAAAAAGAAGGCTGGACTTTCCGTAATGGGCCGGCGGAGATGCAAACGGTCCCCTATTTACGCGATTGGCGCCCGCATGGCATTATCGCACAGTTGTTCCTGCCGGAAGTGGCTCGGCAAATTCTGAAACTGCGGAAACCACTTGTCGATACCGCCTTCACTCTCGAAGGGTTAAAACTGCCTTCGGTCGATGTGGATCACACGGCCGTGGGACGCCTAGCCGCGGAGCATTTTCTCATACAAGGGTTCAAGCATTTCGCCTTCTTCGGCAGTGCGTCTTCGCGGTACTCGAAAGCACGTGAGGCGAGCTTTCGGCAATGTTTAGTTGCGGCAGGATATGAGATTTCGTCTTGCTACGGCGAATACATGCATCATTTGCCGACGATGTCGGGTTGGAGATCCACCGACCAGCAGGTGCGGCAATGGCTGCAACAATTGCCCAAGCCCGTGGCTGTTTTTTCTTCGAACGACGTTGCGGCCCGCAGTTTGGCCGATATGTGCGGGCAATTGGGCATCAGTGTTCCCGGCCAGGTGGCCATTCTCGGCGTCGATGATGATGAATTGGAATGTCTGCTGGCCACGCCGCCGCTTTCGAGCATCGCCATTCCTTCGGAACGCATCGGTTACGAGGCTGCGCGTTTGCTCGACCAGATGATGTCGGGCGAAGAAACACCTACCGAACCGCTTTTTTTGCCGCCCTTGCGCGTCGTACGACGCCAATCGACCGATATGCTGGCCGTGGACGATCCGGCAGTGGCCGGGGCATTGGCCTTCATTCGGCAACATGTCGCCGAGGATTTGAGTGTTGCCAAGATCGTAGCGGAAGTCGGCATCGTTCGGCGTGAATTGGAACGCCGGTTTCGTACTCGCTTAGGCTGTTCGGTCGGCGAGGAATTGAGGCGTGTGCGCGTGGAAACGGCGAAGGGACTGTTAACCGACACATCGCTATCGATGCCGACCATTGCACGGCACTCCGGTTTCTCGAATGCCCAGCGTTTGGCCGTGGTGTTCCATCAAGCGACAGGCCTTTCTCCCTCCGCCTATCGCCGCCGTGCCCAGATCGAAGCCTCGACGCCCCGTCGCGGCTAAGCCGCTTGGCAAATCTGGCAATCCGCTTTTCTCGCGATCAAAAACGCTCAGGCAAATGCCGCAAGGATCTCATCTCCCCCTGATTTTGCCCCTTTGCTCTTTCCTGTGCTCTATTTTTCTTGTTACTATGCAAAAAATCGTCGAAAAGATAGGTTATCCGTTTGCGTTTGTAGGCGAAACTTGATTCAAAGCTTCGTTCTGCATTCGCTATGGAAAGTTGATCTCACGATATCGGCGGTTGAACAAGACAGTATCCAATAAACAAGTGTTGTCAACGGAAAGCAACGACGATGGAAGAGCTCGCATCCAAGGTATCCGGCAACGAGGCCAATGGTGCAG
>CAYWGR010000120.1:0-17424 GCA_964458015.1 uncultured Planctomycetaceae bacterium | reverse complement strand
GCGACGAGAGGATCAGTTGGGGGAAGCAGTGGAACGTCTGGTTTATTAGAGGGAGGGAAGCCCCTCACGGCGAAGCCGTGAGGGGCTTTGTCCCATTTGTTCACAAAGGAGAGATACAATGGAAAAAACTATGATTTTAGCAACCGTGATTGTGGTTGGCATTGCCCTGCTTTTTGGCCTGCCAGGAGCACTGACAACTTTGCTGTTCAGTATTCCGCTTGGTGTTGTATTGTGGGTGGTTGCGAAATTACTCAGGTGGATGTAGAGGAGTTTCGATGGGACAGGCCCACTCCTCGCAAGCGAGGAGTGGGCGGTTCGTTCAATCCGACCAGTCATGGGGAGTTAGCAGTTGTTCCTGATGAAACTTTGCGTACCGATGCCTGATGGATTACCGTTTGATTACCTCCAGGCGATGTCACAAAGGACAATTCGCTGCCAGCCCTGCCATGCAGATTACCATATTCGTTATCACATACCAGCTTTCCGTCGAGATACGCCTTAACTCCCAGTTTTCGTATTTTCAGGAGCAATGTATATTTGGTGCCTGGCTTCAGGTTCGACGGAAGAACTGTTGCCTCAAGCCTCTTATCTAATTTGAAGAACCCAAGCTGATCTTGCCCCTGCGACCATCGTACACAGAAGCAATATATCTTTTCTGCAAAGGGTACGTTCACGAGGAAGTCAGAAAACGATTGAACCCGATTGGTTGTGAAGACGAGCATCAAATCGTATTCACCAGAGGGTTTATACGAGATCGCAACTGTACTCGGGGTGGATGATGGACCTAGAGTAAGACCGCCTTTCCCTGCTTTGCCCTGGGTGTATAACAAAAGGTCAACAATGCTATCATTGCCAACTTGTATTTTATTGATTCGCTTTTCCACCTTGTCTTTCGTCAATCCCGAAAGGTTCGGTGAAGCTTGCCGATACCAATAACACGCACGGTCCTCGACTTGTTTCTTGGCCATACCTTCCTGCACGTTGGCCACATCCCACCAAGCATCCCCCAATTTCACCTGCTCGTTGGCATTGGCAGCACCGGCAACATCCTTCGCCGCCAATGCCTTAAATGTGTCATCGCTGCCCTTTGCCAACATCGGCAATCCTTTTTTCCAATTGCCTTTATTGAAGCACAAATACTTGCCTACAATCAGATTCGCTTCGGGATCATCAGGCATTCCCTTTAATGTGGCCATCGCCTTTTGGGCATCGGCATACGCCTTTGCCGCTATCCCAACGTCCTTGCCTTTTGCCACAATTTCTTGGAGAAGGTCTTTGTTGTTCGTTTGGCGAACCAACTGACTGGCGATCCTGCCTGCTTTTTTGGCTACATCGAACTTGTCTTCGCCAATTGCTGCATCAATCACCTCTAATGCTACTTTAGCGATTGCGATTTTCTGTTCAGGGGAAATGCGTGGCTTCTTAACCGCCTGCTCAAATACTTCTACTTTCATTGATGGGCCACTGATCTCATATTCCTTCGCCATCACATCAATGACATCAAATGCTAGTTTGCCCTGCCAAGTTTCAGAAGCCAAGTCCTTCGCTTCCTGCAACAGGACGAAACGCTCTGTGGTATCTTGCGTCTCTGTGGCCCTCTGAAACAGCTTATTTGCAAGAGCGGTCCTGTCCTTGTAGTCATCCTTATAGATATCCCGAATGGTTGCCATGACTTTTTCTTGAGCGGCATCATCTGGAATTGGGAGTTTTTCTTTGAATGGTTGTTCTGGTTGTGGTTTTGCCGGTTCTTTTGTCTTGGGAGCTTCGACCTCTGGCAAGGGATCGGGGTTTTTGAGCACAACCAACTTCAACTTTGCGGGTTCTAGTTTTGTTTCAGACGGCGGTGTTTCAGTAATCGGCTCAGAATCCGCCTTTTCTTTGACCTTCGGCTGTGGTTTAGGTTCAACTTTCGGCGTCACCTTCTTCGGTTCAATCTTCGGGGAAGCAGGCTGGGGCATTGCGGTTGTTGGTGTCTTCGCCACCGCCTGTTCATCCCGACCACTTTTTGCAATGACCGTGAAAATTATCATCAACACCAATCCGCCAACGCAGACAACCGCCCAGGGCATCCACAAGGGCGTTTGTTTTTTATGCTGCTTGTACGTGGATGAGTATCCTATGTTGGGAATATCATCAACCGGCAAATCCACCGGAGGAGATGGTGGTATGAATCTTGCCTGGAGAGATTGATCATATGCTGCCTTCTTTTGTGGGGTCAGCAGACACACTCTTGCCGCTGCAATCTCGTTGAGGATGCGTTGTGACAATGCAGCATAGTTGCCGGCCTGGAACGACCGAACGTGGGTCATACGCTGATCGGCAGCACCGGCGATGGTATCAACATCATCTTCAAAAAGTGCAATTCCCAACAACCGGTAGTAATTGGCTGGTTGTTCTTCGGGGCGAATTCCGAGCCATTTGTGATAAGGGTCGAAGGTTTTGGATGAGAGCATGTTTTTTCCCCGCTGACGAATATGGTCCTCAATGCAAATCGTTCGTTGATTTGTACCAAGAAATTAAAAAAGGGCGCTGAACCAAGGCTGCCTCCCTCAGCCCCCGCCAAGGGGCATTGAAGAACAGCTCCTGGCCAACGCCCCTTGCGGGGCGCGGACACAGGCTGCTGCTTCTTCAATAAATGAGCCGAGGCTCAAGTTGGCGGTTTCGAGGGAAAGCAGTACCTGACGCTCGCGCGTCGTTCAAATTGTCTGCAAAGCCGTCATGCGGCTGTGATTTGTGTCTCCTGTGGATTCACTAAACAGAACCCCCTCACGATAAGGGTTGGCAAAGGGATTGTCAATTGGGGACGTACGTCTGTTGAGGGGATGGGAGCCAGTTGCGTATCTTCGCCGTTTGGAATCTCCTGAACTATACACCACAGCAATTACAAGAAATCCCGAACTTTGGTGAGAAGACCTACGAGGTTCTGGAGAAAATCAGGCTCCAGCACTCTTTCCAGCAACCGGTGAATAGGCCGCAGCAACTACGTTATCCCGTATTCTTTACCCAACCAAGTGATTGCATTGTCAAACAAGGCTTGCGGAACTTGGATGTAATGTCGTTCGGCGGTCGTTTTCGGGCTATGCCCCAGAAAGAGAAAAGCAAACTGCCCATATGTTTCGTGCTTTGCGAGTGTGCTTGACGATGTACTGCGAAGTAGTTTCAAGGATTTTCTTATTCCTGTTTTCTTCGCCAGTTTCCTCCATGCGTCCCGAACATTGTCCACATTACGGGGTTTGCCGTTTTCCTTCTCCTCCCACCGCCGTAATGGTTGCCCGTTCTTATTGACGAATATCCGCTCTCCATTCTGTTTGCCATATCGTTTCAAGAGGTCAAACGTCGCTCGCCAGAGTTTGTAATTGACTACGGGAACATTTTTTTCCCTCTTTGTCTTGCTCCGCTTTCTTATGACCCTGCCATCTTGCCAGTCAATCTGGTCTGGGGTCAAGTCGCTAATGTCCTTGCCCGTCATACCGCAATTCGCCATTAGCAATACATACAACCGGGTTCGGTCTGTAGCTTCTTGCAGTAGGGCTTTGATTTCCTCTATGGTCAATGTCGTAATTGTCGGGTCGTCTACCGTAATCTTCAACTTGGCGAGATTACGGGGTGGAATGTCGATCACCTCACTCATATACAGCCACCGAACAAAACTCTTCATTGTGGCGAGTAGCCCCTTTGCGTAAGTGGTCGTAATCGTTCCCGCTTTGATGGTGTCAAGTAGATGTCCGTGATACGCCGTCAGCAAATTTGCATTGACATTTTCGACGGCAACTTCACCAAAGAGTTTGCGAACATACTCCAAGTGATACCGAATCACAGCGAACCACCCATAGGCGATCTGTCCACTTTCTGCCTCACGTTGCTTTTCTGCCAAAAAGTCATCAAGATTCGCACCGACTGTTTTGGCGTGTTCGGTTGTGCCGATCCACCGATTATGTGAACGAAGCGCGTCAATGTTTTCCAGCCAGAAATCCCTTTCCGCTATAGAGCGAAGGGCAAGAGGGTCTGTTGTTAAAGTCCCCGTCTTGTCCAATTCTGGCGGGGTCAATCGGGCGAAGTCCAATTTCAAGCGGTCAATCTCTTTGACTAGTCGGTCGTATTCTTCGTTGTAGGTCGCACCGCCCACCGATTTAATACTTATGACCTCCGGGTCTTTGCCGTCCTGTTCTATGGTCATAAATGTATTAAATTGTTCCTGATTGTCTCTCTCAAGTAGCAGCCAATTGACCATTGCTTGACGGAGGGCGATTGCCTTGCTGTATTGCTCGGCGTGTGGCTTGTGAGCGTCAACATCGGTATCGGCGATCTGCTTCCATGCTTGGAACTCGCTGACGGCTTTCTGGTATGCCTGCTTGTCTGACTTCTTCACACCCCGTACACCATACCACTTCCGACCACGATAGACCTTGACCCACCGCGCTCCCGCCTTGTCCCAAGTTAGAATGCGCTTGTCCACTGCTTTTCGCCTTGTTTCGGCGGTTTGTCATTGTTTCAAGGACAAATCGTATCCAATATCGTATCCATTGTCAATCATATCCAGAGAATACATTGTAACATGTTGCTATATAACATATTACGCTGTCACCATTAGTGAGGTCATGTAGGTTCGACCCCTACCGGGCCTATTTTACATAACACCTTGTAGTCATTGGACTTGTAGCTGTCAGTCTTAGTTGCTTTAAACGTTCCGGCAGGGTCTTTTTTCCCGTCCAGCCCATTTACGAAACCAAACAGCAAGCTGGGAAGCCGCTGTTATTACCTACCGATTCAACGATTCGGCAGCCACGTACAATTCGGCCGGCGCCTGCTCGAAATACCGAAATAGCGCGGGGCACAGCCAGTCTTCAAGCGGCGGATCGTCGTTGGCGTACCAATTGCCATCCATTTCTTCCCGCTTCCAGACAAGCCGTTTCTGATAACCAGGAAAGGGTGCGGCGGAGAACAGCAGCCGAAAGCCGCGATTCGCATCAGGAATGTCCTTGACCAGATAGTCGATCATTTCCGGCACGCCGCTAACGAACGGCTCTTGGCATAATCCGGCTTTAGGATCGTCAAACACCCAAGTGCCGGCTTCTTCAAGCCAGTATGGGGCAATTACCATGATGTGATTGCGGATAGGAACTGCGTCGCCCATCGCACACCTCCGATTCCAACCTTTTTGATGCCGACATTGCCAAGGGCAAGCCTTGTGGCTGACTCATTCCGTCTCTTATCTCCCGTCACGCTCCCGGGAATTCAGCTTAGGTTTTGCATACTTTTTCACCAAATCATCGGAATCCTCCGCCAACAGACGGAGCGTCTTCGTCGGCGTACTAGGATTTATAGCCACCGCATACCTGATGGAGGATGGTCGGCAGCCAGCTAAAACGGCAAGAATGTCAGATGGCGTTTGGGAATTCTGAGCCAGTGAAAAAAGGACGGGATATTCAGAAGGATGGGATTTGGTGATGTTTGGTTTGCAGAAATCGTAAAGGCGAACCAGATCGCTGATCGGCGTATTCGGATTCTTTGCCAATTTCGACAACACATCTAAATCGCGAGACGCAATGCCATCTGCGAGGATCGTGGCCAAGGAGTCTGCATTGGTTCCGGATGCCGCGTCGTTCAGCAGTCTGTAGCGGACAATCTTGTTCTGTACGACATAGCCCGTCAGGGTGAGCAACGCAATCGCCAATAAAAGAGGAACAAGCCTAGTAAGTCTTTCAGGGATTATCCCAAGTCTTTCGGCTGCGAAACGGCCCACATAGAGAAATGACCACGAAATCAGCAATCCTGCAAAAGCGACGGCAATGGAATACAGTGGAAGGATGAAAAAGCCGATTGCCGCCGTGGACGATTTGGAGGTGCAAATGGCGTGGTATCCCCAGATCGTGAAACCACTGGTAACGATCAACGAACCGATCAGCGAATAGAGGAATAACGGCCTTGTTGGTGAACGGGATCGATATACAGGCCAAAATGCGGAGAAAAAGCTGACCGCCAGCAAAACAGAAGGCAAGATGATCAACCCGATAATCATAACGATTCCAACAAACGACACGGCTTTGCCTCCACAATGCGGCTCTCTCATCAACCAAGGGCATGACCGAACGATACGATTCCGCCTAAAAACCACCCCAAGAGGCCAATGATCCACATTGTCATCCGTAACGCCGCCGCGCCACATTGGAACGGCAATCTCAGAAACAACGGAATCATCCCAAAAACTAGGAACGCCGCACAATAGGGTAGCAGGCTTAGCGAGAACTTCAAGCAACAGCTTTGGCAGTCCCTGCTGATGGCCCCGGTCATGGGACCAAGGATCGTTCCACAGGTTGTCAAAACAACCAGCCGATGATGGTTGTCTTGGCCAATTCCGTGCTCGGCAATTAAAAATGTCCATCCAGTGAAGCACAACCAGATTCCAAGGAACGCCCGGAGGTGATTTTTCGTGAAATTGTTTTCTATGATTCTCATGGTTGGCCGCTGTCGAACAGATCGCAGACCTTCGCTGATCCCCTTGGCGAGATTCGATAAGGGATATAACGCTGAAATCCTCCGGATTAGAAAAACTGCTTTGTTCACCATGAACAAGGAAGCACCACCGCCATCGAGGGAAGAGGTTTTCATTCGTTGCGTTTATGAAGAAGCGGGGGGGGGATAACACTATTGATCTTTGCACAGCCAATGAGCCAAGGCCGACCATCGGGAGGCCGAAATCCAGGCCAATCAAGTTGACCGGCCGGTTCATTATCCAAGCAAACATCGCTAAACATCGACCTGTCGCAAAACGATCCGCGATTTACGCATTATTGTATTGAGCTTTTCAGGGCCTTCGGTCTAATGTTATCTGCGGCACTTCAACGGATAGCACGGATCGCTTGGACAGCGGAAACGGCATCGATAGAGACACACCAAATCGTCATTCCGGATACCCCCTACTGCCTTCAATCGCACGAAGAGGAATCAGCATGTTTCGAAAATTCTGTTTCGTTTTTTTGATGGAAAGCCTGTTTGCGGCCTCGTTCGCTTGGGCGCAGAAACCTTCCGATGTAAACCAGTTCGATGGTCTCAACATGAACTTGGGCAATCTTTCTCGATTGTCGAATGCGGAATCGCGTTCGATTAGCCCTGAAAACATGACGGGGGAGAAGGGCAAGGCCGGCATGGCCACGGAAGGCCTCGGTAAAAGTGCTTCGCGAGAGTTAGGCCAAGGCTGGAAGGTGTCGCCAGCGGTTCAAATCAAGGCTAAATCCACCTATACCGTGGCGGACATCAACGGATCGGGAGCAATCCAGCAGATCTGGCTGACGCCGGCTCCGATCGACAAGACCCGTTTGTTCATCCTCCGTTTCTACTGGGATGACGAGGCTGAACCTTCGATCGAAGTGCCTTTGAGCGACTTTTTTGCTTGCGGCTGGGGTAAGTACTGTCAGATCAATTCGCTGCCCGTATGCGTGAACCCCGGCAGTGCATTTAACTGCTACTGGAACATGCCCTTCCGTAAGAAGGCCAAGATCACCTTGGAAAATCTCGACGAGAAGGACATGGTTCTCTTCTACCAAGTCAATTATACGCTCACCGAGGTGCCCGAGGATGCAGCCTATTTTCATGCCCAGTTCCGCCGGGTGAAAAAGCTGCCGGCCAAAACGGTCTACACGTTGTTGGACGGCGTCTCCGGCCGTGGGCAATACGTGGGAACCTACTTGGCATGGGAAGTTCGCAGTCCGGGCTGGTGGGGCGAGGGAGAAATCAAGTTCTATCTCGATGGCGACAAGGAGTTTCCCACCATTTGCGGCACGGGCACCGAGGACTACTTCTGCGGCTCGTACAACTTCGAGAACCAAGAAACACATCGCTACCAGACGTTCAGCACGCCGTATGCGGGGCTGGCCCAGGTGTTGCCGCCCGACATCATCTACAAGCCCGGTCAACGATTTGGGCTCTATCGCTGGCACCTTCCGGATCCCATTCGTTTTAAGAAAGACTTGAAGGTGACTATCCAGGCATTGGGCTGGCAATCGGAAGGCCGATATTTGCCGCTGGAGGATGATATTGCGTCGGTAGCCTACTGGTATCAGACCGAACCGCACGCCAAATTCCCCGCGCTGCCAGGCGTTTCCGACTTGAAGATCGAACCAATTGCAGTGCCTGCCGCAGCCAAGGAAGCCGGCAAATGAAGTCTTCACCCGCGACAGCCAGAACGACTCCCTTGGCGATCGGCCTTGATTTTGGGACAGCCTCGGTGCGTGCGTTGTTGGTCGATTTGACCGGGCGCGAGCGCGCCTCAGCGGTAGTCAACTATCGCCACGGCCAGATCACTAAGACGCTGCCCGGCGATGATCGACCGTTGCCGCCCGACTTCGCCCTTCAAAATCCAGGCGATTGGCTGGAGAGTTCGGCCAGGGCGGTTCGCCGCGTGCTTCGCGCCGGCGGCGTCGATGCTCGCGACGTCATCGGGATCGGCGTCGATTTCACCAGTTGCACCATGCTTCCCACGCTGCGCGACGGTACGCCGCTGTGTCAGTTGGATCGGTTTGCTAGTGAAAAACATGCTTGGCCGAAACTTTGGAAGCATCACGGCGCGAAATCGCAGACCGAGCGCATCAACCAACTGGCGAAGAGCCGCAAGGAGGCGTGGCTTGCGCGCTACGGCGGCATCATCGGCCTGGAGTGGTTTTTTCCCAAGGTATTGGAGGTTCTTGAAGCCGCTCCTCATGTCTATGCCGCGGCGGAAGTGTGGCTCGAAGCAGGCGATTGGTTCGTCTGGCAGCTTGTCGGCGGCGATGCCGGTCGGTTGCCGCGATCGACGTGTCAGGCGGGATACAAGGCCATGTGGAATCGCACGGACGGCTATCCGTCGCGGGTTTTCTTCAAGGCATTGCATCCCAAGATGGCGGATGTGTTGGATCGAATGCCGGGACATTTCGTAGCCCCCGGTCAATGTGCCGGCGAGCTTTGTGAGTCGATTGCCCGAAAGTGCGGTCTGCGGCCGGGCATTCCGGTTAGTGCCGCGATTATCGACGCCCATGCCGGCGTTCCAGGCGCTGGAGTGGCCGAGCCCGATACGCTGGTGATGGTCATGGGCACGAGCAGTTGCCACATGCTCAATGCCAAGCAAGAGATTCTCGTGCCAGGCGTTGCCGGAGTGGTGGCCGATGGTATTCTGCCGGGATATTTCGGCTACGAAACGGGCCAGGCCGCCGTCGGTGACGCATTCGACTGGTTGCGCAACACCCTCGGACATCGCGATTTCAGCAAACTTACCAAACAGGCACACTCCGTACTCCCCGGCGCTGAGGGCGTCCGATGCGTTGATTGGTTCAACGGTTGCCGTACCCCGTTGATGGATGGAACATTGCGAGGCGCTTTTACCGGCTTGGCCTTGCATCACGGTCCGCAGCATTTGTATCGCGCGTTGCTCGAGGCGTCGGCCTTCGGCCTGCGGTGGATTGTCGATGTGATGGAGGAGGCCGGCGTGCCGGTCAAGCGATTCGTCGCCACCGGGGGGCTGCCGCACCACAATCCGCTATTGATGCAGATTTACGCCGATGTGCTTGGGCGGCCGATCACCGTGCATCCCTCGAAGCAGGGGCCTGCCCTGGGAGCAGCCATCCTCGGCGTCCTTGCGGCCGGCCCTCGAACGACCGGATTTCAATCCGCGGCGGCCGCCGTGCGTGCGATGGCAAGGCCCGTTCGCGATGCCAAAGGAGATGTGTTGCAAGCACTGGTGGTTCAGCCCAATCGTGGGGCCAACAGGCAATACCAACAACTGTATGCCGAGTATCGCGATTTGACCGCCTTGCTTCGTAGCGATTCCCGGGCCGATTGATGTTTATGGGAAAAGTACCAAGATTGATTAAAGTTTTCAAAAAACCGCTCTAGCGTCGTCTTTCCCATTTTGCTAGACTCCCGCCGCTTTTCCCTATCTGGCAGGAGTGAACCATGAGCGGAAAATGGATGTTCCGGTGGTGGCTAAGCGTCGGCGTGGCAATGGGAGCGTGCGGGACGGTCTTAGCCCAGTCGCCTTGGACCAATCTTATATCGCAGAAGAGTTTGGACGCGAACCCTGAAAAAGCCTACACGGTGACCGAGGAAAACGGGCCGTGGATGATCATGGCATGCAGTTTTTCGGGCGACGGCGCCGAGAAGCAGGCTCAGGAATTGACCTGCGAACTCCGCAAACGCTACAAGTTGCCTGCCTACACCTATCATGGCCGCTTTGATCCGGGCGAGGCTCAGGGTCGCGGCGTCGATGAATTCGGCAAACCGCGCAAGTGGAACTACATGAAATTCAAGGATAGCAAGGACAAGGAAAAAGCCCGGCATCCCGAAATTACCGAGGTTGCCGTTTTAGTGGGCGACTACATGTCGGCCGACGATCCCGAAGCCAAAAAGACGCTCCAAAAAATCAAGACCGCCGTTCCACAATGCCTGGAACTCAAGGAAGGCAAAAAAACCAACCAAACCTTGACCGGTTGGCGCATGATCCAACGGCAGGTTTATGAGGCCATGGGCAGCGAGAAGAAAGAGCTCGGGCCGATGGGCCACGCCTTCGTGACCACGAATCCTTCGCTGCCGTCGGATTTCTTCGCCGCCAAAAATCAGCTTGATCCGCTGGTGATCAGCATGAATAAGGACGCCGAATTCAGCTTGCTGGATTGTCCGAAAAAGTACACCGTTCAAGTGGCGACGTTCAAAGGCGGCGTGGTCATCAAACAGGACGAAATCCAAGCGATTCAGAACGGCACGAAGCAGATGAAGGGTGGGCTCGAAGAAGCCGCCGACAAAGCTCACCGCTTGGCCAAAGCGCTGCGCATGAAGGGCTATGAAGCCTACGAATTCCACGATCGTTATGCCAGCATCGTCACGGTGGGTGCGTTCGACTCGGTCGGCACGCCGCGCGCCGACGGCCGAACGGAAATCAATCCCGAGATTCACAAAATCATGGAGCGGTTCCGGGCGAAGTCGATCACGTTGCCGGGTCAAGCCACGCCTGCGAACAAGCTGGAAGAGCTGGTCGGCATTCCATTCGACATCCAGCCGATCCCGGTCGAAGCGCCCAAGCGGCCTTTCAGCATGGCGATGCAGCAGTAGCGGACGGCGGACGGAAATTGCATGGGGATCGAACGCAGCGAGCCCCACTGGCGGCTGCCTATTGGGTCCCAGATAAGCAATGTTGGGAGGGCGACCAACGGAAGCCCGGTAAACAGGAGTTTACGGCCCAGCACCCGACATTATTTACCTGAGCATCAATAATCATACCGTGGGGCTTGCTGCGCTCGACCCACGCTACATTCTCTAGCCACACTTCCCTCCATGCTTGTTCTCGGCACCGCGAATCGAAAAAAAGGGCTTGAATTGGCCGATTTATTTCGGCCGGTCGGCATTACGCTGAAAACGCTGGCCGATTTCCCCATCGACTTCCAAGTGGAGGAAAACGGCGATACGTTCGCCGCGAATGCACGGTTAAAGGCCTCGGGCTATGCACGGCATCTCGGCTGTTGGGTATTGGCCGACGACAGCGGGTTGCGGGTCGATGCGTTGGACGGCCGGCCGGGCGTTTTTTCGGCGCGCTATTCAGGCCCCGATGCCACGGACGCCTCGAATAATCGCTTACTGTTAGAACAGTTGGGCACACTATCATTGGACCAACGTACTGCGCAGTTTGTATGCAACATCGCGGTGTCCGACCCGGCCGGCGAGATTCAAGCCCAAAGCGAGGCGGCCTGCCGAGGCCGCATTTTGTTCGAGCCGCGCGGCGAAACCGGTTTTGGCTACGATCCGCTTTTCGAGATCGTGGAATACCACCGAACGTTCGCCGAGTTCGGCCTTCGCGTGAAAGCCCAACTGAGCCATAGGGCTCGAGCTGCATTGCGTGTGATTCCTCAACTTATCCAACTTGCCGATGCGGGAAAAATCTAAGATGAAGCACAAAGACTCCATTCCGCCGGAAGACGAATTTGAATTTGCCGACGTCGAGCAAGAAAAAGAGAGTCCGACGGCCGAACTGTTGCCGGAAGATCGTCAGGCCATCGACTGGTTGGAAAACGTTTACCAAGGCGACAAGATCCGCCAGATCTCTCCTCGCGCGATCATCACCGGCATGTTGATCGGCGGCGTGATGTCGATCTCGAATCTCTATGTCGGGCTGAAAACCGGTTGGGGGTTGGGCGTCACGATCACCGCTTGCATTATCGCGTATGCGGTTTTCAATGCGTTGGAAGTGATTGTGCCTGCCTATCGCAAACGGCCGTTCACGATCCTTGAAAACCTGACGATGTCGAGCGCGGCCAGTGCAGCCGGCTACATCTCCTCGGCGGGGTTGGTCTCTTCCATTCCCGCACTCTATATGGCCACGGGGCGCGTCTTGACGTGGTGGGAAATGATGCTCTGGCTCGGGGCCGTCGCACCGTTGGGCGTCTGCATGGCCATTCCGCTAAAACGCCAATTGATCAATATCGACCAACTGCCTTTTCCCTCAGGCATTGCCACGGCGGAAACCTTGAAAGGCATTCATGCCGCGGGTCTAGAGGCAGTGCAAAAGGCCAAGGCCCTATTGTGGTCGGCCGCCGTTGGCTGCTTTGTGAAGGTTTGGGCAAGCCTTGATTTACTGACGGATTCGTTGATGAATCGTTTCGGTCTTATGGAATCCGTGAGTAAAAAGATTGGCGAATACACTTTGCCCGAAGCTCTGCCGATTCTTCCGGGGGCAAGAGGCAACGCCTGGCTAGAGCGGCTGACCATAGGCTTCGAAGGCTCGACGATTATGATTGCCGCCGGGGCGATCATGGGCATTCGTGTCGGCGTTTCACTCTTGGTTGGCGCGATAGCTTATTATGGCATCATTGCCCCCGTCCTGGTCAGTTACGATGTAATTGCAGAATCTTCGCTTGCCGGCGGCGGTGCGTATAAAGCGATCGTGAAATGGACACTCTGGCCCTCGACCGCGATGATGGTCACCTCGGGGCTATTGGCCTTTGGGATGCGATGGCGCACGATCTTGCGGGCATTCGGCGAGTTGGCCGCTATTTTCGGCTACAAAGACAACCGCAAAGATCCGCTCAGTCATATTGAAGTCCCCGCCTGGTGGTTTTTGGCCGGCGTAAGCTTTTCCGGCGCGGCCTGCGTGTTCCTTGGACATTGGCGATTCGGCATAACTTGGTGGATGGGGATTCTGGCGGTCTTGCTGACATTCCTGCTTTCGATCGTGGCCGCTCGGGCGACGGGCGAAACGGATATTACCCCCATCGGCGCGATGGGCAAAATCACGCAACTGGCCTATGGTGTCATCGCGCCGTCGAATATGACCACTAACCTGATGACGGCCTCGATTACGGCGGGGGCTGCTTCGCACTCGGCCGATTTGCTGACCGACCTGAAATCAGGTTATCTGCTCGGCAGCAATCCTAGAAAACAAACTATTGCGCAGTTTTTTGGCGTTTTGGCCGGCGTTCTGTTCTGCGTGCCCATCTACACCATTGTGGTAAAAACGCCGCCGAAACAAGAGCCAGCCGCCCGTGTCGAGGGAAGCGAAAGGGGTCAGAAGGAAGAAATCAGCAAGTCTCAGGCTGCCAAGCCTGATGAAGCTGTACAGGAAACGAACCTTGGCACGCAACAACTGCCTGCTCCGTCGGCCAAGGTTTGGGCGGCAGTGGCCGAGGTGTTGAACAAAGGGCTAGGCGGGCTGCCGGCAGGTACCGGCTGGGCCATGCTCGTCGGCGGATTGCTCGGCATCGTCATTACCTTGGCCGAAGAATTCATGCCGCGACAGTACGTAAGATGGATCCCCTCGGCCACCGGTCTGGGCATAGCCGGCGTGGTGCCGGCATCCAACTCGATTGCCATGTTCTTAGGGGCCTTGGCTGCTTGGATTTGGACGAAAGCCCATGAGGAAAGTGCCGAAAAATTCGTTATCAGCGGTTCTTCCGGACTAATCGCCGGCGAATCGCTAATGGGCGTCGCCATTATCCTTTGGCTCGAAGGCCCGAATCTTCTGGCCGAGATCGGCCGCTCCCTGTTCGGTGGGTGATTTCTTGTGGTAAATGCGGTGGGTCTTTTCAGACCGCAAGAAAAAAAGTAGATTTGATTGAGCGTGATGAGGACGGTCTGGATTTATGTGCTTTGATCCGTGTTCTGCGGAAAATTCGTGATCGTCTTGGCTCGATCGGAACGGATTTCTGGCCTTTTCTGGAATTATTCGGATAGGATTGGGCTTTTCACGCCAACCTGAATTCGCTTTATCCGCCTGCGCGCTTTATTCGAGGGCGCGCAGGCAGGTACCGTAGCGTTTTACCTTACTCGGTGGTCGTGCGACTTCTTTCCCTGACACAAGATCGCACGGCTGCTCGCGTAGGGATATAAATGCTACAAGGGGCCAGGCGCGTCTCTTCGGTCACCCAGCCGAACAGCGTATCCTGGCCCTGTTTTATTGGGTATGATCAATCGGCGGCCTCCCACGGTCGGCCAACATTTTTCACTAGCCTCTAGCCCCTTATTCCCTAGCCCCTACCATGTCTGACTTCGTTCAAGAGCGACATAAGCCTGCTTCACCGTTGGATCGACCGAGGGAACTGATCGTGGCCTGCCCTCCGATGCGTAGCAATATCAACCTGTCGCGAATTGTTCGGGCTGCCGGTTGTTGCGGGGTGCAGCGGATCATCTGCTGCGGCAATGCCAAGGTGATCGGCAAGATTGCACGCGACGCCGGCGATGTACTTCAGGTGGAAACCCATCGGACACTGCCGCCGGTACTCGAAAAATTACGGCAGGATGGCTTTGAAATCGTTGGGTTGGAACAAACGACCGGGGCGAAATCGATCTTCGAGTTCGCCTTCAAGCGGCGGACGGCCTTGGTGATCGGCAATGAACGCAATGGCATCGAAGACGAGGTCTTGCGATTCCTAGATCATGCGGTAGAGATACCCGTCTATGGGCTTCCCTATGCCCACAACGCCGCGACGGCCACGTGCATGGCTCTTTATGAATTCTGCCGACAGTACCCAAGAGGGTGATGTGCCTATCAGCCGTAGGTACTATCTTCCTGAGCATTTTGGCGGCTTTGTGAGCCTTTTATCCTGCAAGGCAATCGGAAGACAGCGAACGGCATGAAGATACCGCCGAGTTCAGGGATCTATTAAGCACCCGGCAATTCTCGAATTCGTTCTCGGAAGCCCAATAAATTCGCAAATTTGCTTGCCACCCTTATCGGTAAATGTTAGCATAAGATCGGTTTGTTTTAGTCTGATTATAGGGGTAATTTCGGTTTTCGGGGGAGACTATGCGATGGAGAAGTTTCAGAGTTTTATCGAGCGCGTGATGCCTCGTTCGGCGTTTGGCCTGACGATGCTGACCATTGCGTCCAGCATTTTAGTCTGCGCCTTTTTTATTCGAGGGATTCATTTAGTCAGTATCAATGGCGATTCGGCAGATGGAGATTGCTTGGCGGATCGCAATTTGATCAATAAATCCATCCTTCTGAGAGAAGGTGAATCTTACAGCACCCGGAAGATCGAGGGCGTTGTAGAGTCGGAAGACGAACCCTGTGAAGGCTCGGAAGAAGGAACGGATTTCACCAAGCTGACGCCGAGCCCCGAGAGAAGCGTGCCGGTCAAGCCCTCAGGTCGCTATTCCTCCAACCCTGGATTGTTGCCCACGGTATCGCCGGGCTATGTGGCGTTGTTGTTGCGCACCTGTGATTGCCGCTGGGCCGAAAACAGCAAGGCTCCCAAGGAAGGCGCGCAATTCAAAGTAGGACAGACGTTGAACCTTGCCGCGGGACTTGTGGAAATTGCCTTTGGCTGCGGAGCGAAAGCAATTCTGGAAGGGCCCGCCGTTTTGGAACTGGAATCCAGCAAAAGCGGGTCGCTGCGTATCGGCAAGCTCACGGCCAATGTGCCCGACGAAGTGGAAGGTTTCACCGTTCACACGCCCACTACCGAAGTTGTCAGCCTTTGTGCTTCCGCCCCGAAGAGCGTAGCCAAGCTGACCTCGACTGCGGATTGTCTCTGGGCCGAGGGCAATGCCGTTACCAAGGAAGGCGCAAGTTTGTTGCCAGGTCAGGCGGTGAAATTGGTCGGCGGTTTGGCGGAAATCACGTTTGCCAGCGGTGCCAAGGTGATTTTGCAGGGGCCGGCGAACTTCGAGATCGAATCGTCGAAAACGGCGACCTTGCATAGCGGCCGGATTACGGCCGATGTGCCGGATGATCTGGAAGGATTTCGCATTCGCACATCAGCGGCCGAAATCCTCAGCCTGCCCGCGGAGGAAAGCAAGGGCACGAAAAGCAAAGTCGCTAAAGACGTGAAGCTGAAAGCAGCGACTAAGCGATAGCTGTCTTTTTGTGCCGGCTCGAAAAATATCTTCCCCATTTCCAACCCGCGCTGCCGCTATCTACTCGGCGGGAATGCAAGCCATTTTGGAAAATGGCCGCGCGGAGGATCATCAGGGGCCGTATTACTGCCCATAGCCTTGGTAGTAAGTGCCGTAGTTCTGGTAATACTGCGGCGTAGCAATGCCTTGCAAGGTGCGGGCATCCCTGTTGAGTTGTTGCAGAGTCTGCCCCTGCGTGCGCGAATAGTTCTGCAAGCCCCGGATATCGTTGCCGAGTTGGCGGTTCAAGAAGCGTTGTTCCAACTCCGGCCGCACTAAGGTGGTGTAGTTGTCCACGCCGCCGGTTTGGGTGCGGAAGAGGTTCATATAGGGGCTGACGCCTGACGGTGTTCGATAGCCCGAGAAAGCTTTATCCGTGACCGGCGGAGCGGTGATGGGTGGGCTGCTCATCGGCTGCATGCGCCGATTGGGGTCTCCCAGCATGCTATTCGACATGGAACGATAGCCCGATTGCGAGCCCGATTCTCGCCGCTCCGTTGGCGCCATGGGATGACGGGATCCAAACGATTGCATACCGCTGCCAGAACCCATGCCGCCTGATTGGCCTTGGGTTGGCGTACCCGTGGCAGTTGGCGCCATGGGTTGTCCTGAAGCATCCGACGAGCCGCCCTGTGTGGAATCGGTCGGAGAAGAAGGCATCATCATCGGTCCTTGGCGCTGTTGCTGTCGGGTGGCTCCTGCTTGTCCGCCTGCCGAGTAACGGCCGCCTGATTGACCGCCGCGTCGCTCTTCTCCGCTTCCTTGCATATCCGAAGGGCCTGGCAGAACGGCTGGCGTAGTGCCCGACGGCCGCGATTGTTCCTGAACCGTCGAATCCTCTTCATCGGCGGGAGAGTTCAGCACCCAACCACCTAAAAGCATTGTTCCCACGGTAATGGCTATATGCATAATGTTTAGGTCCTTTCCTCAAAGCCCGCGAATCTAAGCGATCCCGGCATAAGGAATAACGCCTTGCCCATCCCTTGTTATTTTACGCTTCTTCAACCAATTCGACAACAGTTTAGTAGTATCGACTCTGGTTGTAACCGCGACCGAGGGTTTGATAGCTGCGGA
>CAYWGR010000119.1:10404-17452 GCA_964458015.1 uncultured Planctomycetaceae bacterium | reverse complement strand
CGAAGCGAACTTCAACGGCCGAGGCACGGTCAGTACGCTGATTTCAATCTCGATCTGTTTTAGTTCATCGCCGCGTACTGGTGGAAATCGCGGATCCTCGATCGCCGCCGAGCGGGCGCGGCGTATTACGGCCTGATAGAGCGATTCTTCGGGGAAAATGCTGCCGATGCAGCCGCGCAGCGCGCCATTCTTTGTAAGAGTAACAAAGCAGGCGCGGCGCTCGCGCAGTTTGTCGGACACTCTGGCATGTTCATCGGGTGAAGGGCCGTCGGTGGCTGCGGCGGTGACGCTTTGCCGAGCCAATTCCAATAAAAAGCGCCGTTCGGAATTGGTATAATACGGCGCGATGTCTTTCGGCGAAGCGGACGTCTTGGTTTCACTTGGGTCATAAAAGGCGATGGCTGCATAGCCAACCACGGCCGAACGGTCGCCGCTGGTGTCGCCGCTGTTGCGGTAATCGAGAAGGCGTGTTTTCCAGCCTTTTTTCTTGGCGATTTGAATGAGTGTTTGCAGGGGACCGTGGCCGCAAGCGTCGTCACCCGTCAGATCGTCGGCCTGCAGATCGCAGACATCTTTGACGCATCGCTTGTCGAGTGCTTTTGCCTCGGCGTAGGGATGATAATGGCTCAGATCGGTGCTGACGATAATGAGCGTATGACCGTCGAGGAATGGCAAGAGTCTATCAGCAGCTTTTTGAGGATCGACTTCACCGAAAATCACTGGGATGATCGAAGCCTTGGGCAACGTTTGCTGGAGGAAAGGCAGTTGCACTTCGAGGGAGTGTTCCCACGTTTCGGGCGTATCTTGGCCGAAAGGCGGCAGTTCCTTGGGCGATTGCCGCCACCAAGCCGGCCGATGAACCTCGTACTGCGTGCCGGCCGTAAATGGATCATTTTTGGCCAACTCGACCGCTTTGGGCGAGACGGGGATCGGGCCAAGCGGCGTTTGCCATGCATCGACGGTCGAGACGAATGCCTCGGTATAGGCGGCATAGTGACTGGGTCCCATCAGAATGACCGTCGAAAAATCGCGGCCAAGCAGTTGGTTGTAGGCAACGGCGGCCGTGGGACCGGAGAATTCATAGCCCGCATGAGGACAGACCAGCGCTCGCAGGTTGTGAACCCTCTTTGCTTCGGGCGTTTTTTTAACGTCGGCCAACAGGCGATCGACCGTTTGCCACAACGTACTTTCGTGACGAGGATAAAAGATGCCGGCGACGGCAGGTTCACGTATCTTTTCAAAATGCGTACTGGCCGAGGTTGGGTCGCCAACGTCGGCGGGCAGCGGGGCGGGGCGGCCTTCACAGCCGAACAACACAGCCAATAGCAAGACGAACACCCACGAGAACCGCAGCATAGCAGGCCCCCCATCGAATGCCTTTTTCCACATATCTATTTTATACGGATTTGCGTGGGGGGTGACAACCCGGCGATCTAGTGGAGTGCGCATGTTCAGTATGTCCGCATTCGCCCTGAACTACTAGAATATGTCGGTAAAGTGGAGAGCTACTTTTGGGGCATTTGTAATATACGGTTTTTTTAACCCTTTTTTATGAGGCAGCGACGCGACGGAGTTAGGTAGAGCATGCGGCTCCATTCATTTTACCCCACCAATTTTCTTGATTTCATTCTCTTTTCGCTCGGTCCCTGGATGTTGACGGCGACATTCATGGCAAATGCCGGGTTGGGCAGTGTCATTGTATCCTGCGGCTTTGAATCGAGCGGCGACACATGGCAGTATACGGCCGAGGGCAAGAATTTGGTCAGCACCGATGTCGGCGAGAGCGACTTTCCGGCCAACCAGCGCATCATGGCGAGGACGAGTTCTTGGTCGGTAGCCGACGGCGTCAGTTCAACGCTCATCTTTTCCGAGGTACTGCTTGCTGGTTGGACGAACGTTTCGGTTACATATCATGTATCCGCGACTGCCAGTGTGAGCAGTAAGGGGAAAAACCCGTCAGACCGGGTACAGGCATACGTTGCGAACACAACGGAAACTTTTGGAGACGAAGCAAATATCGTTTTACAAGGCAGTAACAATGCACGATGGGGGTTCGACGGCACGTCGAGCTATCGATCCCAAACTGCCGGCGGCGGTGTTCTTTCCGTGCAACCTACAAGCGGCGGTTTGCAAACCGATGCCTGCTACTCGAATTACCAAATTAAACTGGCCGGCGGCGAAAGTTCGGTTGCTTTCAAACTTTATGCGATTGGAAGCACGCCCAATACGTTTTGGAATTTTGATGAAATCGCCTTGAACGGTACGGCTTCGAGCAGCCATACATGTGAATGGAACGGCATGAATGGCAAATGGAATAATTCAACCGGTGCAGGTTGGATCGACAGAACCAATGCCAATGCACTTTCCGCCTGGAATGCGGTGCGAGGAGATAATGCTTATTTTACCGGAGCCAATAGCACGGTGACGATTGCCGAGGGGACGACGGTCGCAGCTCGCAGTTTGACGTTTACCGCCGACGGTTGCTCGATTCAATACGGTAATTCCAGCTCCAAACTTGCGTTGACCAACGGAGGTTCGGGCGGCGCGGGAGCCAATACGATTGAAGTCACCTCAGGCAATACCGCAACGATTAATGTTTCCATCATCGGCAATCCGGGAGTTGGTCTCACGAAGACCGGCGCCGGCACGCTCGTCTTGAAGGGAAACAATTTTTATACGGGCGAAACGATCGTCCATGAGGGGAAATTGATATTCGATGCCAAGAGCATCCTGCGCAGTGCGACGATTGATGTGCGAGGCGGAGCCGCCTTGGATATTTCCGCCTCGGGGCCTTACACGCTAGCCGATGGAGTCACGTTGAAAGGCTCCGGCACGATCCTCGGAAACCTTATCGTTGCCGGCACCCATGCGCCCGGCAACAGCATGGGCATCGAGACGATTCAGGGCGACTATACGATGGACGGACTTTTACAGATGGCAGTCGGCGGAACCACGCCCGGCAATAACGACACAGGACACGATCAAGTGCTGGTGACCGGCGACCGTTCGCACGATATTTCATTGAGCGGCGAGCTTGCCTTGACGTGGACAGGATCAGGCTGGTCTCGGCCTGGCAATAAGATATGGATTCTTCGCAATGACACGAACGGGTCGCTGGAGGGGGCTTTCAGTAATTATGCCAACGGCGATGCGGTTGGCAGCTACGACGGTCGTTCGTGGAACATCTATTACGGCGCCGATATCATGACCGGAAACTTTACTGGGGGAAATGATGTGCTGCTGGCCACCATGTCGCCCGTGCCGGAACCAACTGCTTTCGGATTAGTGGCCATGCCGGCGTTTTTTTGGGTTACTCGGCGTTTTTTACGGCGGGCAGTACCCAACGGCAAGTGAAGATAAACACACCAGCTAGCCGTGGCAAACTGGGCGATATTTACGGGGTTTGAAGTGCGAGGATGTCAAGGCACGGTAAAAAAATCTCCCTTGACCTAGGGGATTGTCTTTGGGTATTCTCCCAACCCCCTTACCGTGAGGGGTCACGCGAGAAAATATCGGGCACAGGCCCGGAGCTCACGCTGGATAGGCGATTAGTTCCTTATAGGGCACCCTTGCATGACGCAGACGTCTATTCCTAAGCAAATCGAATCCGAGCCATCGGATCTTCAATCCCTGACGCAAATCGCGCATTCTATTTTGCGCATTGTGCTGGCGATTCGCTACCGCAAGAACTTGGTCGCGGTAATTCTGGCGACGGCGGCATTACTAGGCGGATTATACTACTTCTCGGCGCCCCGGATCTATTCGTCGAAGGCATCGCTATTAGTATCGCAGGCCGGGCGCAACAGTCTGGATACGTCTCTTACGGGAGACGATGTATCGCGACAGAATAATATGCCTACCTTTGAGAATATGCTGCGCAGCGCCAAGGTGCTGGAGGGGGCGTTGAAAAATCTAAACTCCGATGACCGCGTTGATCTTGCCGGCGTGCCGCAGGAGTTGACCGTCAACAGTTTAAGCAGCAATTTATGCGCCAAGACGATACGCAACACCAGCATTATCGAGGTGGAATATCGCTCCAAGAGTCCGCAAGCGGCGAAAAACGTGGTTGAAGCGGTCATCCAATCGTATCTTGATTTCATGGACCAAATGCGCAAGGGAACGGCGGGAGAGATCAGCCGAGTGTTGACGCAAGAACGCGGAAAGTTGGCCGAGAAACTCAATACCAAACAAGAAGAACTGCTGATCGCCCGCAAAAACTTCGCCGACATGGGATTTCGTTCCGAGGGCAAAACGCTTCATCCGATGGTACAAAGGGCGGTCTATTTCAACGACGCCTTGATTACGGCGCAAAAGGAGCGAGTGGAGTTGGACGCCTTGCTGGCGACAATCCAAAATGCGGTGACCAACAACGAGGATCTGGGCCAATATGTTTTGTCGGTCGGCGACGCCGTCGGCCGAGAGATGTTGTTGAACACCCTGGGACTGGGCAACCACGAGGGCTATACGCAAAACAATCTTGAGCAGAATCTTCTTCAAGCAAAAGCCGAACTGCAAACCGCACAGCAAAATCTCGGGCCGGCGCATCCGCAAGTGGTCACGCTTACCGAACGAATCCAACTGATCCAACAATACTTGGATTCCTCACAGCAACGAATCGGCCAGCGGTTGGCGGGAAACCATAACAACCAGTTGGGGCCTTGGTTGCTGCAAATGGTACGGCAAAAATTGGATGAATCGCGAAAGAAGGAGGAGATTCTTCAAGACCATTTCGAAAAAACACGCTCGGAAGCAATCAACCTCAGCGGTCAATTGGCTCAAATTGAACTGCTGGAACGCGATGTGAAGCGGCTGAGCGACATGAACGATGTGTTGTTGAATCAGATCGCTTCCTTGGATTTGAAGCAAAACGGCCAGGATGTGCGTGTGGCCGTCATCGCGGAGCCGAAATTGCCCGAGGGGCCGGTGTCGCCCAAGTTAAGCATCGTGGGCGCGACGACTTTGTTCCTGGGATTCTTCATGGCATTGGGATTGGTCTCGCTGCTTGATTGCTTGGATGATCGGTTCCGATCGGTTGACGAAATGCAGAGCCGGTTGGGGATTCCGTTGCTGACCATGATTCAGCAGATGCACATGGAGGCGACCTCGGGAGTAAATGCGTTGGTTACGCATTTGCTGCCCACCTCGGTGCAAAGTGAATGTTTCCGCACATTGCGCACGGCCATTACGCTGACGTATCCCGACGCACACCGCTTGATCATCACCAGTTCCGAGCCGGGAGACGGCAAGACGACCACGCTGGCGAACTTGGCGGTTTGTTATGCCCAGGGTGAGAAACGAACTTTGGTGATCGACGCCGACCTGCGGCGTCCCGGGATGACGGCGTTGATGGAGATGCGCGGGCCTCGCGGTCTGAGTGAAGTGTTGCGAGCAGAGACCGATATCGTGGAAATGGCTCCTTTGCATGTTCGTCCGTCAGGCATCAAGGGCCTAGACATCATGCCGTCGGGGTCTCGGCCCACCGATCCGGCGGAACTGCTTGGCAGTCCGCGATTGGAGCAACTGCTGGCTTGGGCCGAATCGGTTTACGATCTGATCCTGATCGACAGTCCGCCCATCCTGGCCACGACGGATACAGCAATCGTCGGTCGATTGATTGACGGCGTGATCCTGGTCGTTCAACCGGCCAAAAACCGCCGCCGTTTGGTGATGCGCGTCACGGAACGGCTCGGCATGATGAAAATTCCCTTGCTCGGCATGGTCGTCAACCGTACCGGGTCGGGAGAAGAAGAGGGCTACTACGGATATCACAGTTACGGCTATGGATATGAGTACAATACCTCGACAGGCTATGGACACGAAGCCGACGCCGATACGGCGGAAGCTCCGGATGCGGCGGAGTGCGTCCCCTTCGAAGAGAAGGCGGAGCCGGAAGTCGATGCGTTGCGGGCAATGGTTGTTCCTCGCCGCGTGGCCTGAGTGATCGCTGAAGTTAAGCATGATTGAACCTCGAACCATCTACTGGCAACGGCATCTCCATCTGGTGGGCGCCTTTTTGCTGGCGCCTGTGTTCGCGGGCATCTATTATCTGAGCTATTGCCTGCGTTTCGAGGGCCAACTCGATCAATACTCGTTGCAGTGTTTTCATGCCACCGTGGGCTGGATCGTACTGGTGAAAATCGCTTGGTTCGCCGGTTTTCGGGCATGCCAGGGTTGGAGCCGGTCGGTGGGTTTTTATGATTTAATGGTTTTGCTGCGGGCAACCACGGGTGCTTTGGCCACGATGGCGGCAATTCAATATATTCTGGCGCCACTGCCTTCGATCCCCCGAAGCGTCTTCCTTTTGGATTGGGGGGCGACCGTGGTAATTTTGGGCGGCTCCCGCTCGCTGGTTCGCGGATTGCGTGAGTCGCAGTGGTCCTTGTTTTCCGCGTCCGAACCAATCCGAGTACTCATCGCCGGCACGGGCGACATGGGCGTCTCGATGTTGCGAATGATCCGTCATACAAGCCGTCTTCAATATCAGGTCATTGGATTTCTCGATCAAAATGCCGATCTCGTGGGGACTCGCATCGAGGGCGTTCCGGTGCTCGGATCTTGCCGGCAGGCTCGTCGGTTGGTCGAACGTCATCGTGTGCGCCAAGTGTTTGTGATGCAGGGAGAATTGCCCGGACCGCAGTTGCGAACGTTGGTCGATGATGTCGGCCACGGCGATTGCGAAGTCCGCGTTCTGCCGTCGTATCGGCAATTGATCGAGGGAAGTTATTGCGTTCAACCGCGACCCGTCTCGATCGAAGATCTGTTGCAGCGCGAGCCGGCGCGTTTGGACATTGAAAATATCCGAGAATGGATCGACGGGCGCGTGATTATGGTCACAGGCAGCGCCGGCAGCATCGGATCGGAGATCGCGCGGCAGTTGCTGCAATTCGCTCCCGAGCGGGTGGTGTTGGTGGATCGTTCCGAGACGGGGCAGTTTTTCCTCGAGCGGGAATTGCAACCGAGGGCCGGTGACATTCAGATCGATGTGTGCATTGCCGACGTACTGGACGAAGCCCGGATGAGGCGGGTGTTGATGCAGCATCGGCCGCAT
>CAYWGR010000119.1:0-10394 GCA_964458015.1 uncultured Planctomycetaceae bacterium | reverse complement strand
TGAGGCTTTTTCCCGGTTTCGGCCCGAGATCGTATTTCACGCCGCTGCCCATAAACACGTTCCGCTGATGGAGTCCCATCCACAGGAAGCGGTGAAAAACATCGTGGGCGCCACGCGGCAGTTGGCCGATTTGGCAATGGAGCATCGGGTTGACTCGTTCGTGATGATTTCGACCGACAAGGCGGTGAATCCGACGAGCGTCATGGGCGCTTGCAAACGCGCGGCGGAATTGTACGTTCAATCGCTGGCCGACCGGTCGGCGACACGGTTCGTCACGGTGCGATTCGGCAACGTGCTGGATTCGGCGGGCAGCGTGGTGCCGTTGTTCCGCCAACAAATAGCCTCCGGAGGCCCCGTGACCGTCACGGATCCCGAGATGCGGCGTTTCTTTATGACGATTCCCGAAGCATCCAGACTTGTAATTCAGGCGGGAGCAATCGGCCGGAGTGGCCAAATTCTGGTGCTCGATATGGGCGAACCTGTTCGGATCGTCGATCTGGCCGCCGATATGATCCGACTCTCAGGCTTGCGCGTGAACGAGGATATCGCCATAGAGTTCACAGGCTTGCGGCCGGGCGAAAAGCTTTATGAAGAGCTGCATGTCACCGGCGAGCAATTGGTGCCGACCAGCCATTCGGAAATCATCGTGGCCGAACATAAACCCGCGAAGATGGAAGATATCCATGCGGCAGTCGATGAGCTTGAGCGGCTTGCTCGCGAAAATCCCGAAGCCATCGTAGGCCAATTGCAGGATCTCGTATCCGGCTATCGTCCCGAGGCGGCCTGGCAACCGTCGCGGCAACGCGAGGCTGCATAAATAGGGCGATTCTTGTCGGCAGACAAGATTCTGGACGTGATGTTGCGCGACGGCTATAATGAATCGCATTGTTGCATTGTATGTTGCACATCGTTTCTTCGTCCCGCCAAACTATCGCTTTCGAGGAACCCGCCATGAAAACCGTCGTCCCGTTTGCTGCTTCGTTTCTTGCATTGGTCGTTCAAGCGGCGATTGCCCAAGAATCGCCTTCGAGTGATGTATTGCCGCCGGCTCCTGCCGGGAAAACGTGGAAGATGGTTTGGCACGACGAATTCGACGGCACGAAGCTCGACACCACGAAATGGGAGGCGGTCGATTGTCCGCGCCGCGACGATTTTTGGTCGCCGAAAGCCGTCTCGCTCGATGGCCGTGGACACTTGGTCATGTCGGTTTTGAAGGATGGCAATAAGTTCCTGAGCGGTTGCGTGCGGACCAAGGGCAAGTATGAACATGCGTTCGGCTACTATGTCGCTCGCGTTCAGTTTCAGAAGCAACAAGGCCACTGGACGGCCTTCTGGCTCCACAACGACAGCGTCAACAAGCTTGGTAACGAAGGCCGCGACGGCACGGAAATCGACATCATGGAAAAGCCGTGGCTTGACGATCGCGTGACGCACAACCTTCACTGGGACGGTTACGGCCGTGAACACAAGACGGCGGGCACGACCGAGAGCGCGCCCGGCGTGATGCAGGGTTTCCACACGTTCAGCCTGCTCTGGACGCCCGACGAGTATGTGTTTTACATCGACAGCCGCGAAGTATGGCGCACGAAGGCGGGCGGCGTCTGTCAGGTTCCGCTCTACATCAAGCTTTCCGACGAGATCGGCCCCTGGGCCGGCGACATTAAGAAGATCATCATTCCCGACACGTTCTTGGTGGATTACGTTCGGGTTTATGAGTAGAGAGGGAAAGAGCCTGGCCCTTATATCATTTATTGTAAGACTATAGATTGTCGACCGTTCTTGCGATCTACGGACAAGCCATCCTGCTGGTAAGAATATTTTATGTTGGCGTTGAGTCCTATGCTAACCGGCTACGTCGCTGCCATGCGTAAGACAAAAGGCAGGTAATGGCAATAAAAAACAATGCAATGCCAGTCGGTTCGGGGATTGGAGATAGCTTGTATATAAAACTGCCCCTTTTGTAGCTACTTTCTGAGGACCATCCTGAAGCAGTGCCACCGAGGAATACGTTTCCAGAAGTATCTATGAGCAAGGAAGTACAAACATCGTTAACATCCGTGCCTAATTGTTCTGACCAGAGAAGCGTGCCTTCAGTGTCATACTTGTTTAGAAAGACATCTCCTCCTCCCAGGTTCGGCCCACCCAAGCTACCATCAGTATAGCCACTCATATAAACATTGCCCGAGGCATCTACCGCCACGCGCAAACCTTCGTCACAATTAGCGGCTTCTCCTAACGATCTAGTCCAAAGGAGTTTGCCATTGGCATCGCATTTACTTAAAAATGCATCACTACTGCCTGTGTGGGGTGCCACCCGCGACTCAACACTACGGCCAGCGATGAATATATTGCCGCGTGTATCTGTTGCTGTGGAAAAACCATCGTCAGCAGCGTCCGTTCCCAACAACGTAGCCCATAGAAGTGTGCCATTGTCACTATATTTTGCCAGAAAAGCGTCAAAGCCGCCGTATTGTGGAGTGCTTAAAGGACCGCCGGCAAAGCCGGTGATAAACGCACTACCAGCGGCGTCCACCGTCACAGCTTGACTGCCGTCACTTCCTGTTGTTCCCAGCTGATTCTTCCAAAGCAGTGCCCCCGAGCTATCATACTTGAGTAAGAATGCGTCCCAATAACCACCTTGATGTGTACCGCCTAGTGAGCCTCCGGTTTCGCCTGTAATAAGTGCATTGCCACTAGAATCAACCGCCACAGAATAGCTGTAGTCATAGCTACTGGATCCTAATTGTTGCGTCCAAAGCAGCGAACCAGAAGTGTTATACTTGCTCAGAAACACATCGTAATCACCTTGATTTGTTCCTCCAAGGCTGCCCCTTGTATGGCCGGTAATGAACGCATTGCCTGAGGCATCCACACTTACGGATAAGCTCTCATCATAGTCGCTTGTTCCCAATTGCTTGGTCCAAAGAAGCGTGCCCGCTGCGTTGTACTTCCTCAAAAAGGCATCGCCGAGACCTTGCTGGGAACCGTCCAAGGAATCCCAAGTAGCGCCAGTAACAAAGAGATTTCCGGCGGTATTAATAGCCATAGAGACGTTAGGCTGGCTTCCCAGTTGCTGGTACAAGGTCACTTTGTACGGCGTTTCGGCCAACAACATCACAGGCGCCCACAGAATCACCACCCCGCAAATAGAGATAAATACAAGACGAATACTCATGTAATATTCCTGCTGTCTTATTAGACCAAAAGATCTGGTAGGGTAGTTCAACGATGGCATGCACGTGTGTAAATTTCCATATTTAGAATAACATCCAAGCATGCACTGGTCAACAAGTAGCCCTTCTTGCGGCCGGTGTGGCATCGCCTTCACGATTAGTTCCTTAACCGACAGGGCTTCGCTAGTATCCAGCGGGCTGCTTGACGTTGCATTGCATCGCGGATAGGAATGGAGTCATGGCAAATCGGAAGGCATCACGTCACTTTCACGATATTGATTGCCGATGAACGATGATCAAGCAAGCTTGGTAATCAGCGAAACGGTTCTGCGTGAGACCGATGTGCAGCCGTCGGAGCCGTCTTGGAAAATTCGCTGGTTTTTCTGGCTGATTTTGGGCTCTTTCTCGGTTTTCTTCGCCGAGGTGACGGTCGGCTCGGATATGTTTCCGTTTTTCCTGCCGATTGGCATTTTGCTTACCTGGCCATTGTATGCGTTGCATATTTTGGTGCTCGGGTCGATTGTTTTGCGCCGGTCTCGGCCGCCGTTTGCTTCGTTGTATTTCGCAGGCTGCATTTTTGGGCTTTATGAAGCGTATATCACCAAGGTGTTGTGGAATCCGCCGTGGAACGGCGAGGCTTTGCGAATCGGCGGCGTGGCGTTGGTCGAGACGATGCTGCTGGTGCTGTTCTATCATGCGGTGATGGCGTTCATCGTGCCCTTGGCGGTTGCCGAGCGGCTTCTGACAGGCTCGAGGCAAGTGGTCGGCACGCTGAAACCTCGGCTGGCTCGATGGATGGATGAAAAATGGTTCGTTGTAGTTTTTGCCATTGCCTGCGGCGTGCTTCAAACGGTCAACTCACCGTCGATTCTGCATACAATTGGTTCGACGAGTTCCACGACGGGTTTCGTTTTGCTATTGGTGTTTTTGTGGAAGAAAGCGGTTCGAGGGCGGGCCTACACGTTCGCGCAGTTGATGCCGCGCGGCAAGGAACTCGGCGCGTTCGTGTTTTTGCTGGCTACACAGTATCTCGGACTGGGCATTCTGTTGCGGCCTGAAGCTTTGCCGGGCATCGGCGCCCAGGCAGTCATCTGGGGGCTCTATGTGATGTTCATCTGGCTGCTTTGCTTATCGTTCGAGCAAAAAGATGTTCAGGAAGAAGAAACTGTTTTGGAGCAAAAAGATCCTTGGCCGTGGCAGCGATGGCTCCTGTTTGCCGTTGTGATGACCGCGAGCTCCACGCTCTGCGAGCCAGCGGCCAATGTTACGAAAATCCCGATCTTTGTCGTGCTTTGGGCAGGCGGGACCGGTTTGGGTTGGTGGATGTTTATCGTATCCGTGCGCCGGGTGTTTCCGAGACGGGGCGAGAGAGCGTCGTAAACACATATCAAAAACACAACTCTTGCAGAGTTGATGCGTGGCGGTATGGTTGAACAACCGCAGATTGGCGATTAAGAAGGAAGATCGCAGCCGGCTTTCTTCATTTCGGCTATGAGCATTTGGATATCGTCCCAAACGGGGCGTTTTGCTTGCGGATTGCGCAGAACATAGGCGGGGTGATAGGTGCAAACGACCTTGATCCCGTTATATTCCAGCACTTGGCCGCGCAGACGCCCGATGGTGGTGTCGGTAGCGAGCAAATTTTGAGCGGCAACCGCTCCCAGACAGCAAATGAACTTCGGCTGAATAATGCTGAGCTGGCCGTCGAGATATTCACGGCAGGCAGCGGCTTCGTCGGGCAAGGGCGCGCGGTTTTGCGGCGGCCGGCAACGCAGGATGTTGAGAATATACACATCTTTGCGTTGCAGCTTCATGCCTTTCGTGATGATGTCGTTCAGGAGCTGGCCGGCACGTCCGACGAACGGCTCGCCCTGTAAATCTTCGTCGGCACCGGGGGCTTCGCCGCAAAAAACCAAATCGGCATGGGGATTTCCAACGCCAAAAACGGTTTGGGTGCGAGTTTTGGCCAATTCTTTGCATCGAGTGCAAGCTGCCACCTTTTGGGCCAAAACGGCCAGGGCGGCTTCCCGCGATTCGGACGTTGGTTTCATGGCCACTGGTGCCGCTGCAACCGGGAGAGCAACGGGTGTGACGATCGGCATGACTGTGGGAACCTCGGCGGGCAGCTCTTTGGCCGTCGGCATCGCCGCCCGCTTTTTCACCTTCAAAATGTGCGTAACTCCTGCCCTTCTAAGGCTTTCCAGCCGTTGCACCAAGGATCGGGTCGTGAGGTTCGTCATGAGCGGAATTGCATCTGTTGGGTTTTTAAATCTACATCGGGGGGGGCGGTCGATGGCCGGCGGCAGCGAAATCCCCCCCACATACCGTTGGAGCGGGCCTTGCCGACGATAGTTCGGCCTAGAACCGCGTTTTTTGCCGTCCGAGCACCTGCATGGCTGGTGTCGCTGGGGCGGCCCAACTATCATAGAAAGTTATGGGTATACCGCAAGTTGTCATCGTCGGCCGTCCTAACGTGGGGAAATCGAGCCTTTTTAATTGGCTCGCGGGGAAGCGTCTTGCCATCGTCGATCCGACGGCAGGCGTGACACGCGACCGCGTTACGCATTTGATCGACATCCACGGCCGATTCGCCGAGGTGGTCGATACGGGCGGGATGGGCATCAAGGATTCCGACAATCTGACCGAGCAGGTCGAAGACCAGATCCAAATGGCCGTCGATTCGGCGCAAGTGGTTTTGTTCGTCGTGGATGGACGCGAGGGCCGCGTGCCGTTGGATGATGAAGTGGCCAAACGGCTGCGCTACATCAACACGCCCGTGCTGCTGGTGGTCAATAAGATCGACGCGCCGTCGCTCGACACGCAGGCCGACGAGTTTTATCGTTTCGGCCGCAAGATGGTGCGCATCAGCGTGAAGGAAAATCGCGGCAAAACGGAATTGCTTGAAGCCATCGGCGAACGCTTGCCCGAGCCGTCGCCCGACGACGCACCGCCGCCCGATCCGGTGATGAAGTTGGCGATTGTCGGCCGCCGTAATGTGGGCAAGAGCACTTTGGTCAACACGTTGGCGCAGGCCGAGCGGATGATTACGAGCGAAGTGCCCGGCACGACGCGCGACAGCGTGGACGTGCGTTTCGAGCTGGACGGCAAAGCGTTCATGGCGATCGACACGCCTGGTTTTCGGCGAAATAAGAGCGTGAACACCGACGTGGAATTTTACAGCACCCACCGCGCCCAGCGGAGCATTCGCCGGGCCGACGTGGTGCTTCTGTTTTTCGACGCGACCGAACGGATCAGCAAGGTCGATAAGCAGTTGTGCGATTATATCGCCCAGCAGTACAAGCCTTGCATGTTCGTAGTGAACAAATGGGATAAGCTTTCAGGCACGATGCCCACCGACAAATGGGTGGCCTATCTGCGCGACACGTTCCGCACGATGTGGTATACGCCGATTGCATTCATCACGGGCCAGTCGGGCAAGAACGTCAAGGCGATGTTGAACCATGCACAGATGCTGTTTCACCAGTCGCTGCATCATGAGTCGACGCCGCGATTGAACAAGCTGATTCGCGCGGCCTTAGAGCAGAACCCGCCGCCCGTCCATCAAAGCCGTCGTCCGAAAATTTATTATGCCACGCAAGCGGCGACGCAGCCGCCCACGATCGTTCTGTTTTGCAGCGATCCGAAGGCGATTTCTCCGCAATATCAGCGGTATCTGCTCCGTGCGTTCCGCGACAATCTACAATTCGGAGAGGTGCCGATTAAACTGTATCTTCGCAAGCGCGAACACAGCGACACGCGCGACGATATTGAAGCAAAAAAGGAAGGCCATTAATGCTCAGGTAAATAATGTCAGGACGTGCCGGGGCAAAACTCCTGTTTACCGGGCTCCCGTTGGTCGCCCTCCCGACATTGCTTATCTGAGACCCAATAGGTTTGCAATCAACGACCGGCCGTCATTCCAAGTGCGGCGAAGGATCTCGGCGAGTGTCGGGAGGGTTCGGCAAACTACCACCAATTCTTCTTATCCAAGGAGTCTTGTTTCATGGCAGAAAACGCAGCCAAATCGCCGTTGGTCGGCATTGTAATGGGCAGCGACAGCGATTGGCCGAAGATCAAGGCCACGGCCACGGCGTTGGAAGAGTTTGGGGTGCGTTATGAAGTTCATGTGATGAGCGCCCATCGCACGCCCGAGATCGTGCGGCAGTATGCGACGATGGCGGCGGGGCGCGGCCTGAAGGTGATCATTGCCGCGGCAGGCGGCGCAGCCCATCTGGCCGGCGTCATTGCATCGCATACGACACTGCCGGTCGTCGGCATTCCCGTAGCCACGGAATTTTCCGGCGGGCTGGATTCGCTGCTATCCGTCGTCCAGATGCCGGGCGACGTGCCGGTTGCCACGGTCGGCGTCGGCGGCGGCGGCCCACGCAACGCCGGCCTCTTGGCGATCCAGATTCTCGCCATCTCCGATCCGTCCCTTCAAGACAAGCTTACCTCCTTCAAGCACAAGCTGGCCGACAAGATCAGCCAGAAGGACGAAGCGCTGCAGCAAACCCTGCATCAGAAAAAGAGCTAGGCTGCAAGCTGCGGGGAAATGCCAAGGGTACGGTGGGTGACAGACGAAAAGACACTTGTATCCATTGTGGCGTTCCTTTTGATTTCCGTTTCCCTTTGTGAGGCTTGGCAATGAACTGGAACATTGTGATGTTGGGTGCGGCAATATTGGTTCTGATTCTGAATACAGGCGTCGAACTCGTCTTACCACTCACTCAGGCTGAATCTGTTTCTGAAGAGATTGCACCACGCCTACACTTAGACCAAGATTTGCTCAGAACTGAGCTAGAACGTGCGTTGTCCAATGGTGAGGTCCGGCGATTAATAATGAGGGGAGGGCCGCTGCTCATCATGGTTGGCCTTTTGGCATGGCGGTGCCTGGCAGAACGCCAAAAAAGATAATGAACAGATAGATACCATCCAGGACAGAGCTAATTAATTCTTGCGGAAGAAGCAAAAGCTTGGGGGTTGAGATGTATCCATTGTTAGAGCTGTTGGACGATAAATGCGACTGGCCCCATCCAGAGACCCGCAGCCCCCTTCTGGAGAATCGTCGATGAAGACGTGGTCCCTATTCGGTATTGCGGCGTTGTTGACGATCTTGTGTGTGCAAAATGCAAAGGCTGTCGAGGCTTCGCCCGAGGAGATGGCGGAAGCAAAAGAATGGATAGCATCACATTGGGAAGGCGACAAGACGACGCCAACGTTCTTTTCGTTCACGTATGGCGGCAAACCGTCGAGTGCATTGTTGAATACGTGGAATGTCAAGCGGGCCAAGCGTTTGTTGGACGATCGGCGGATCGAACACACGCTGACTTGCACCGATCCGGCTACCGGACTAACAATCCGTTGCGTCGGCGTCGAATACCGCGATTTTCCCGCAGTCGAATGGATCGTGTATCTGAAGAACATCGGTGATCGGGATACGCCGATTCTACAGGACATCGAAGGCTTGGATACGCATTTTTCACGCGACGCCAACGGTGAATTTACACTGCATGGCATTCTAGGAGATTGGTGCGTGGCGGAGAGTTACGAACCCTATGCAGTTCCGCTTGGCCCCAATGCCGTGCTGAAACGTGCTCCCGCAAATTCGGGCAAGTCGTGCGATGGGCCGAATGGCTGGCCGTACTACAATTTGCAGATGCCCGGCGGCGGCGTGATTCTGGCCGTGGGCTGGCCTGGACAATGGGCCAGCACATTTACTCGCGATGCCTTGCACGGTCTGCGGGTTACTGCCGGCCAGGAGCTTACCCATTTGTCCTTGAAGCCGGGCGAGGAAGTGCGCACGCCCTTGATCGCGATGTTGTTTTGGCGGGGGACCGACATCGTGCGAGCCCAGAATCTTTGGCGGCGATGGTATCGCGCGCATGTCCTTCCGCACTTCGACGGAAAGCCCCAACAACCCGTTGCCCAGATACAAACGGCCGGCAGAGAAGTCGATATCGTGAGTGTCGAGAAATTTCTAAAGAGCGGCATCAAGCCCGATCTTTGTTGGTGTGACGCGGGCTGGTATTCCACCGATAACGGCCCCTTCAAGGATAACCTATGCTGGCTTAATACCGGCGACTGGGTGCCGGATCGGAAGAGATATGCGAATGGATTTCGCCCTTTCAGCGATTGGGCGCATACGCACAATATGAGTTTTCTTCTATGGTTCGAGCCGGAACGGGTCGGGAATCCCAATTCCTGGCTGGCTAGGAATCATCGCGATTGGCTATTGCCGGAAGCAACGAACACCGTGGGAGCCATTTTCAATCTAGGCAACCCCGAGGCGTGGCAGTGGCTTGTCGATCATATCGACCGCATGATCAAGTCGCAACGGATCGACTGGTATCGAGAAGACATGAATGGCGGCGGCCCGTTGCCTGCGTGGCGGAAGAACGATGCCGACAATCGGCAAGGCATTACCGAAAATTTTTATGTCCAAGGACACTTGGCACTTTGGGATGAATTGAAACGTCGAAACCCGACGCTGCACATTGATTCTTGTGCAAGCGGCGGGCGACGCAACGATTTGGAGACGATGCGCCGGGCCGTTCCTTTATTGCGAAGCGACTTTCAATTCCCCGAATCGAAAGGCGTCGTCGAAGGAAACCAAGGCCATACCTACGGCCTTTCCTCGTGGCTTCCTTTCCAAGGAACCGGCGTCTATTTCTACGACGCCTACGCTTTCCGCAGTTACTATCTGCCGTCGTTCGGCATGGGCGGACTTACGCCTGCCAACGTCGAATCGCAGAAGAAAGCCTATTCCGAGAGCGGGCAGGTCGCTCCTTATATGCTTTTTGGAGACTACTACCCGTTGACTCCGTATAGCCTGCAACGCGACCGATGGATTGCCTGGCAGTTCGACCGGCCGGAGTTGGGCGAGGGCATTGTTCAGGCGTTTTGCCGCTCGGAGTGCAAGGATAAAACGATACGTCTTAAGCTCCATGCAGTATCGCTAGATGCCATTTATGTACTTACGAATTTCGATGCGGCCGGCACGACGGAGATGACCGGCCGTGCGCTTGCGGAGAGCGGATTGCCGATCGTTAGCAAAGACCAGCCGGGTGCGGTGATTATTACCTACAAGCGCAAACGCTGATCGCTGGCCGGCCCTCGCCGCTCACCGCAATGGCGAAAAAATGTTACGGGATTCCGAATTCTTCACCTACTTAGTTTCTGTTGCGGAAGGTCGTTTTGTCATCCTGAGCGCAGCGAAGGATC
>CAYWGR010000118.1:0-17555 GCA_964458015.1 uncultured Planctomycetaceae bacterium | reverse complement strand
CGCTATTGGGAACACAATTGCCGCGATGAGGATGACTTGAAGCGTTGCGTGGACTACATCCACTGGAATCCGGTCAAGCATAAGCTTGTGTCTCGCGTGCGTGACTATCCATGGTCTTCATTTCACAAGTATGTAACGCTTGGAGAATATGAAGTCGATTGGGGTGGTGAGAATCCATGCCCGCGTTTCAGTCCACCTGAATAGCAGCGATGGCGGGCCATCGCTTCGCTCGACCCGCCCTACGAAAAACTCCCGCAAGCGGGCGAGGGGAGTTCTTTTTTGAGCTTCTAAAACAACAGGGCGGGTCAACATTACGGTTGACCCGCCCTTCTGCGATGTTACGGAATAAACTGCACAACCCAAACGATTCATTAACCAATTTCATCGAGCAGCCGTTCGACGGCGGCGCTGAGCTTTTCGTTGGTCTCGTAGGTGCCTTCGGCGATTTGCAGGCGGACGGCTTCGACGCGATCCTCTCGCATCTCAGGCATCTGCTGCACTTGCTCGGCAAACCGGGCCGCTTCGGAAATGTTCACTTCGTCGGCGATTTGCGCGGCCTCGGGCCGAGACGCCGGCTGCGCGGCGCGGATATTGTGCGGCGCACCGATCGACTGCGAACCGTGTAACTGACTTGGACCGTAGATATGCATTGCTTCTTCTCCACCAGAGATAAGTTGGTTATTTCAATTCACAGGGCGGCAAGGGCCGCCAGCCAATACGAGCTACCGCTCGGATAAAAAAACCCGCTCCCGTTGCTCGCTAATCCTCGTTAAAAAAACACGATCTTTAAGAATAGTAGTACAGTCTGAAACGGCGGACTGCCGTGCGTTTACGCTTCGCGGAACTGTGCTGTTTCTTCTGAAATCCATTCGTCGTTCAAGTGAAAATCGTTTTAACATTCGTGTCATCGGCCGAGTCCTTGCGGCGGAATCAGTCGATTGCTTTCAGCGTAGGCTCGTAGCGAAAACATCTCCTCAAGACATTATAACGCCTGTGCGGGCATGTTTTTTTGCCCAATGATGCGCCGTGGAATCATCGGATGATTTTGGTAAACGTCGCGCCGGTTATAATCGCGCGAGTCTCGCCCGGTGAATCCGACCGCATCGAATGAAACTCCTCCATGAGTTCTACGTGCCGTTACACTGCTAGCGAATATACCTATTATGCATCTTCGCTCGAGGACAGCCAAGCGGAATTTTTTCGCGGGCTTCAGAACTCCCTGGCCCGGCAGGCCGTCTCTTAGCACTACTTTCCTCTACGGATGTCCACCAGCGACGGTTCATTGCGGCCGCCGATTTTTTTTCGCGCAGGCAGAGAGTAGCGAGTGTCGGGATTATAGGAAGCTGCCGGAAAATGGGCAAGATCACTTTTCCGTCAGCCATTTAGCCCGGAGCAAATCGCCTAAATAACCGGGCGAATCCTCGTTGTTGGCATATTGCAGGGTTGCTTTTTCGGTTTCGCCGGCGGCCTCGAAGGTGCGGGCGAGATTATACCGGGCCCCGTTGGTCCAGGGGCCGTTGGGCATGGCCAGCAGGGTTCGCTTGGCGAAATAATCGGTGGCGGCCGTGTAGTTGCCCCGCTGGAAGGCAACAAGGCCCAGCCAGTAGCTCGCATCCTGTTTGCCGCGATGGTAGACCATTTTTTCCAAGGCATGTGCGGAAGAGGCCATGAGTTCTTCGTTCGAGGGCCGGGCTTTCTGGTAGAAAACAGTGGCGCTCGTGTCGCCGACGAGTTGCCCCTTGAGGTAAAGCATACGGCCGCGATGCAATGGCGCGCCCGGCATTGCGTAGAATGGCAACAGGGTGGCCAATTGTCCGATTGCAGCCTTTCGATTGAGATGCGAACGTTGATAGAACGTCTCGAAAGGCATCGTCCACAAACGCGGGCTGGACGTTTTGAGAGCCGTTTTCCAAGCTTCCGCCTGGGCCGTTGGTGAGCAACTCAACACCATCTTTTGTGTGCCGATTAACCGAGATTCGAGCAATTTCATCCGCCGTGACAAATAACACGGCGAACCTTCGAGCAATACGACGACATGCTTGAGATCGGTGCCTTTGATGGGGTAATGGTGCGTATCGTCGGCGTCCAAACGACGCAACAGTTTTTCATCGGCCGCAAGCTGGGCAAGCGTGGCAGGCTGTATGGCTAGTTTTCCAGGTTCGGGATGTTTGACGCCATTGGGGGCGGGAATCGGAAGCCCCAACGTGGGGTCGAATAGGTACACATTGCCATCCACCAGAACGCCGATGCACCAGAGGCGCGCGGACGGCCGAGAGGAGGTTTCGGCTTTTTGGTTTTTCGGGTCACCCTTCGCTCGGGGTTCTTCTTCCACGCCTAGCACCGCAGCGTTGATGCCAAGCTGTCGGGCCAAGAGAACGAAAACCCACGCGCGATCCGCCGCGGTGCCGCGTCCGAACAGGAGCGTTTCTTGGGGGAATTGCAGAATCCGATTCTCGCGATCGGGATCAAGCTGGATATTGCGAACGATCCAGTCAAAGAGGCATTTGGAGCGTTCCAAATCGTCCAAGGCGTCGCCTCGCGTCCAGCGTGCAACATCTCGCAACAACGTAGCCTCTTGTAAGAAATGACCGTCGAATCGAGAAAAATCCATTTGGTCAAGCGTTTTCACCTGCGTAAGGCTGGCCAGAGCGGTTGGCAATCCGGCGATCAGCGGATCGACCCGCCATTCGGCCGGCGGCTTTTGAACGCGGATCCACTGATTCAGCCGATCGACGACCTGACGCAGCATCTCGGGCTCGGGCCAGGATGCCAGCAGCGGGTCGAACGGCTCTGACGGTTGTTCTTGCGGATTCAGACTTTTGAGAATCTGCTGAAGAACATCGTTTGCATCGAATTCCTCGATGCGGTTCAGGTTGTCGATGGCATAGGTGAGCAACTCATTGCGAAATTGGCTCGACATGGCAGCCGACCGCGCGGGGCCCGCATTTTCGGGCGTCTGCTTCGACTCTTTACAGCCTGACAAATAAGCAAGGCTAAGCAAGCCGATAAGGATTGCAAATTGAAAACTGAAATTTCTCAATTTTGGATTCCTTCTATCGCGTGACGAATTGCCAACAGCCTGCGGAGCAAACCGGCGAACTGATCGAGCGGGATCATGTTGGGACCGTCGCTTGGTGAAGCATCGGGATCAGGATGGGTTTCAAAAAACAAGGCATCGGCGCCGATAGCCGTCGCGGCGCGGGCCAACGGTTCGACCATCGCGCGGTTGCCGCCGGTTGCCGCGCCCAGACCGCCGGGCTCTTGAACGCTGTGGGTGGCATCGAAAACCACGGGTACGCCGAGGGCTTGCATCTGCGGGATTGCCCGCAGGTCGTTGACCAGTCGGCCGTAGCCGAAAAAAGTGCCGCGTTCGCCCAACAGGATATGACGGCAACCGCCGGCGACCAACTTATCGACGACGTTTTTCATATCCCAAGGGGCCAGGAATTGGCCTTTCTTGACATGAACCGGCCGCCCCGTCGCGGCGGCAGCCAGCAGCAGATCGGTTTGACGCGCCAGGAAGGCGGGGATTTGCAGAAGGTCGCAAACTGCGCTCGCCGGGGCTGCTTGACTCGCTTCATGGATGTCGGTCGTAACAGGCAAGCCGGTCGTTTGTTTTACGTGTTGCAGGATGGCCAATCCGCGGTCTAAGCCCGGGCCACGATAGGCGGCCGCGCTGGTGCGGTTGGCCTTATCGAAGGAGGCCTTGAACACCAGAGGTATGGCAAGTTCGTCGGCGATTTGTTTCAACCGCGAGGCGATGGAAAGCGTTAGTTCTTCGCTTTCCATGACGCAAGGGCCGGCGATGACCAGCAGCGGCTGGCCGCGTCCGCAGCGTAAGGAGCCTATCGTTATGGGATTTTCCGGCATTTCTATAACCTTTACCACGATGCACGAACCATGATCTACTTATTCACTGTTTCTTTCGGCACGACCAACGTCAATCGGCCGGGGAGCGACTCGATTTCCAAGGGAAGAAAACCGCCCGGATCGCCGTCGAGCTGGTACGGCACGGGGGTATCCGAGGTTATCCGCAACCGATGTACGCGCTGTGTCATCCAATGCGCCAAACGATGATGTCGTTGCAATAATACCGAAGCCGCTAGTGCCAGGCCGGGCCAAAAACCGCCTGCGGGGTAGCCGCATACGTCGAGCAGTCCATCGGAACCATCCGCTTGCGGCGCGATCCGAATCCCTCCGCCGTAACAAGGAAGATTGAATGCGAATAACCAACGCAAGGATTGTTCCGAGATGCCCATGTTCTCCTTTTCCCAGTGTATCTGAATTTCGGGAAACGTATAGCACCAAGCGGCCTGAAGGATCGGCTTGGCGTACGTTGCAAAACTAATATGGCCTGTTCGAGAAGCGTGGATGCGACGAACCACATCGCCGTCGAATCCGCAGCCCGCCATTAGCAGAAAAATCCGCTGGTTGGCCATTCCGGCGTCAACGCGGGCGACGAACCCTTCGGCCACCGTGCGGCACAAGGCATCAGGATCTCGGTCGAGGTGAAAATAGCGGGCCAAAAGGTTCGAGGTGCCCAGGGGAAGCAACGTAATCGGGACGCCTTCCACGGTGCGGTTGACCAGCTCGGCGGCCGTGCCGTCTCCGCCGGCGGCAACCAAGGTTCGGAGACAGCCCTCGCCATGCCACTGGTTGGTTTGCCGTGCAGCTTCCGACAAGTCGGTGAAGACCTCGGCTTTGAAGCCTTGGTTCCGCAACCGGTCGGCCAAACGGTCGGCCCAGGGCAAGGCGGCCCTGCGACCGGCCTTGGGATTGACCAGGATGGCCACTCGGTCGGCTTCACGAGGAATCACGGCGGTCGAAACGACGGCAGGCAAAACAGCGGCTCCTTCAGACAAACAGATCAGCTATGGGGGTAGTATACGGATTTCTTCCCTGGATTGTATTGCAATACGAGGCGGTGTGTAGCAAAACAATACATTTCTAACAATAAAGCCGTGAAGCGGATACCGGAAGACCAAACCAGGAAAGAATTCGCATCTCCTTATCTGCTATAAGGATACGACAATATCGAGATTTTCTTTAGGAAAAGGGCAGGAATTGGTACGCGAAGTGCTTACTAAAAAGATCGTGTGCGAGCCCAAAGGTTCGCCACACAACTTGGGATTGGCCCGTGGGGTCTATGACGAGATTGTACCGGACGGTTACCTTGCCCTTACTGCCCGGTCTGCCACTATGTATGGTGGTACGTCACAGACCCCCTTTTTTTTGCGCTGATGGGGCGAGCAGGGTGCAGAAAATGCATAGCGGCAGGAAAAAGGCCTGCAATTTCACGTTATCTTACCCGATTTGACAGACCGCTAACGTAAGATAGGCTTGAGAGCGTAGGACTATCCTTAGCGGCTTGAGAACAGGCAGCCCCACCCCCCCCACCGCCGCTGAAGGGTGTCATGGCCATTGGGATTTGAATCTGCATCCATTGTGGACTGTGGAACCAAACCGACGGACACTCGAATCACCGAAACCCATGTTTACAGCCACATTCTATTTTCTGGGCGTTGCTGCATTTCTTCTGGCAGCAACGGCTTGTTTTACCAAGGGAAGGCAATCCCATCAGAGCGTCGAGGTGGATGTGGCGGCTTTGCGGGTTGCTTTGCTCTGTTTATCCGCCTCGGATGATTCGAATCGCGATGAAAAAATGAAGCGGCATGGCATCAACACGCAATGGATGAAGTGGTATGGCATATGCCAGGAGAAAGCAAGCGAGAAACGCGATGCCTTGTATTCTTGGGCGCGAACATTGTCGTTATGTTCCGTGCTTTGTATCGTCGGCGTTTGCCTGGAAGCGGAATTCGACGAGCCGATCACCGTATCCCGAATTTTGAACGGTTTCCGACTTCCACGCCCCATTCAGATTGAAACTCCCCTGATTCCCTCCTCCTCGGTTCTCGAAAATCACAAGTGATCATCGGCAAATTTTACAGTTTGTGCCGATTCTTCCATTCTCGTTGATTCGATTCGATCCGCACGACCGTTATGGCCGGACCAGATACTGCCGGGGGGTCGAAAGCAACACTTTTTCTGTTTCTTCTCACCCATCCATATTGCCGAGATCATTGCTGGAAGAACGGGGCAGGCAGTCCTAGATTTTGAAACCCTTGATTCATTGCCCGCGCCCTCGATGGCTAATTGCCCCTGGCGCGACAGACTTCACCGATCATGCATCACCGATTTGCGCCGCTGACCGCCTTTGGGCTCAGCCTTTTTTGGACGACGATCAGCCCCGCGGTTTGGGCAACGGAACCTTATGCCTTCAAGGCATTTGGCGCGGGCGTCGCCTCCAATACAGGATCTTTGGCTGCACGGTATTCGGTTTCTGTCGTCGATCAAACATGGTACGATGCGGAGCGCGGGCGAAATGTGCCGGCAAGGATCTATGCGCCCATCAACGACTCGCAATCGTTTCCCGTCATCATTTTCTCCACCGGTTTGGGGCAATCGCGAGAGGACTGCGCGTATTTAGGTCGTCATTGGGCCAGTTGCGGTTATGTTTCGGTCCATGTGCAGCATCGGGGGAGCGATGAGGAAGCCAGGCAGGGCTTGCGACCGCGCAAAGAGTTGCAACGGGCCTTTTATTCGCCTCAAAACATCCGCAATCGCCCCTTGGACATTCTTTTCGTCATCCATCAACTCGATGCGATGTCGCGGGAAGATACGAATTTCACCAAAAAATGCGATCTCTCGAAAATCGGCGTATCGGGCCACGATTTCGGCGCTCAGACCGTGTTGGGAGTCGCCGGCCAGGTGCTGCCGGGGAGAATTACTTTTGCCGAACCACGCGTGAAAGCCATCGTGGCCATGAGCGAACCGGTTCCGCTCGGCCAAGTTCCACTGGAGGTAGCCTATGGTGATATTACATTGCCTTGTTTGCATATTACAGGCACGGCCGACAACAGCATTGTGGCCACGACCCAGGCGTATCAACGCCGATTGCCTTTTGATCACACCACGGCCGCCAATCAATTTCTGGTCACTTTTTATGGCGCCGATCACATGGTATATTCCGGCCATCTCCGGCCGGCCAATGGTCCTTACGATGCCATGTTCCAACGGCTGATCGCGGAATGTTCGGCCGTTTTCTGGGATGCCTATCTGAAGAACGACGCCGGCGCGAAGGCTTGGTTGGCCGACGGATCGCTGAAGTCGTATTTGGCGACAACCGCTCGGGTGGAAAAGAAATAGCCGCGCGGCGCGGTCGCTTTTTCCGACGTTTGCATGGCCGATGCCCCAAGGTCCGGGCACCGATTCGCAAGAATGACCGGCAGGAGGCTGGAAATTATTGCGTAATTCGTTACCCTACGAATTAGTTTCTGTTGCGGAAAGGCTAACCGAGGAGCAGTCATTCTGAGCGCAGCGAAGAATCTCCGTGGTTTTTGAGATCCTTCGCTGCGCTCAGGATGACAAAACGACCTTCCGCAACAGAAACGAATTATGGACCGTCGGTAATCCGGATTCGTGGAGGTATACGGCTATGGCTCGCGTCGTCTCGTTGGTGGTGTTGGTGATCGTTCTGCTGGCGACCGCCGGCCTGTTTTTCGAGGTGATGGCCAACTTTCTGCTGCCGTTGTTTTTGGCGGTGCTGCTGGTCATCATGTTTGGCCCGCTCTACCGATGGTTTCGGAATCATTGCAACGGCCACGATCGGGTCGCAGCCCTGTTGACCACGGTGTCGATTTTGCTGATGGTGCTGATTCCGTTGTCGGCCTTGTTGATCGAGGCCGGCTACGAGGCACAGGCAGTCTATCAAACGGCTATGCGAACTTCGAAATCGACCGGCCAAGCGCCTTCGTCCAATGTCGAGGCCCTGACCGATTGGGGCGCCGTTCGACTCGTCGAGTTCGGCAATCGGGTAGGAGTGGCATTAAACGCAGAGGATTTGAAAGAAAGCCTGGGCACGAGGATGCAGCAGTTGCTGGCCCCACTGGCTTTGCGCACCACGCAATTTCTCGGCGAACTGCTCGTCGGCTTGGGGATCATGATCTTGGCCACGTATTATTTCTTTGCCGACGGGGCTTTGATGATCGAATCATTGCGGCGGCTTTCGCCGATCGAGGGCAATCGGATGCAGGAATTGCTCGATCAATTCGACGGTATCACCCGGGCCGTCGTCGTGGCGACGCTTCTGTCGGCCTTCGTGCAAGGATTGTTGGCGGGCGTCGGTTATTACTTCGCGGGCGTCGGTTCGCTTTTCTTATTGACGGCTCTGAGCATGTTGCTCACGTTGGTTCCGTTCGTGGGCACCGCGTTGGTTTGGGTGCCGGTTTGCTTATGGCTTTATGCGGTCGAAGGCCGGGGCCTGGCGGCAATCGTTTTGGCGGCTTATTGCATTGGGGTCGTTTCGACGGTGGACAATCTGGTCAAGCCGTTGGTTTTGCATGGCCGCTCGAATCTCCACCCCCTGTTGGCTTTATTGAGTGTATTAGGAGGAGTACAGGCCTTGGGACCGATCGGCATCCTCGTTGGGCCGATGGTGGTGGCCTTTCTCCAGTCGTTGTTGAACATTGTTCACGCCGAATTGCAGAACATGACGAAAGCGACGGCGTGAGAAACATTGGCCCTTGGAAACTTTGTTTCTTGACTCTCACGGCGGCATCGTTATACTGTGATTCATGATTCGTCATTAGCCGCCTTGGCAGAAGCTGCCGGAGCTATGCCAAGGTTGGGCCGGTCGGTTTCCCACCGTGATTTCCCACCAATTGCACGAATACCGTAAGCCTGCGAAACGCATTTTACTGCGTCAGCTTCTGTTGCTTGTTGGGTAACAAAGTCGAACCCTGCTGGAAATGAAAGGCGGGTGTAGCATGATTACTATTGATACCGACATTGCCAATGATCCATATTCTACCGCAAACGCGGCTGTTTGCGCCGAGTTTGCCGGTCGATTGGCCGCGAAAAGGTTCATTGGCGATGTAGAACGCAGTAAGGTTTATCGAAACGTTCGTGGGTTCACCTTGGTGGAACTTTTGGTCGTGATTACGATCATTGGCATCTTGATTTCGCTGCTGCTGCCCGCCGTGCAGGCGGCGCGAGAAGCGGCTCGAAGGATGCAATGCAGCAACAACCTCAAACAACTGGGACTGGCCTCCTTGAATCACGAGGCGGCCTTGCACCGACTTCCAACCGGCGGATGGGGTTCCGGCTGGACTGGCGACCCGCTTTATGGCAACGATTGGCGTCAGCCGGGCGGCTGGCTCTTTAATGCATTGCCGTATCTCGAAGCCCAAGCGATCCACGATCTCCAGCTAAATAAAACCGGCACGGCCAAGAACGACGCCCTCAATCAGATGACCTCGACGCCGCTTTCTTGCCTTAATTGCCCCAGTCGGCGAGCCGCGGTCAAGTTGGCGAACAATCTGGCCCAAACCGACTATGCCGGCAATGGCGGCGAGACGTACCAAAGCTTCAACGGCTCGGGCACCAGCGGCATGTCCGGCCCCGCCTCCTACAGCGAAGGCGCCGTGAATCCAGGGCGTGCCGGCTGGAGCACTGCCATGATGCAGTCGAACGGAATCTACTATGGAACAAGCCAGACTACTCTGGCCGATATCAAAGACGGCACGAGCAATACGTACTTGTGCGCTGAAAAATATCTTACCATCGCCAGTTATTCCACCGGCACCGACGCGGGCGACGACCAAAGCTTATACACCGGCTGCCAGGACGACATTGTCCGCTGGGTTGGCCCCGCTCTGGCTAGCACCGACGCACACTATCGCGACTATGCCCCGCAACAGGATCAAGCTGTCGATATCACGAACAGCGTGATGATCTTCGGCAGCGCGCATAGCAGCGGATTCAACGCGGCCATGTGCGATGGTTCCGTTCGGACGATCACCTATTCGATCGATCTCGAAACGCACCGCCGCCTTGGCAACCGCAAAGACGGCTTGCCCATCGACGGTAGCAAGATCTAGGTCAGAAAGCCAGGATCTCGATCCTGTTTGCCTTTCCTCAACCGATAAGATCGAACACCTTTTCCGAAAATTGCAGATTCGCCCTTCGGCATTCTTCCAAGGCTTCCGGATAGGTGTCTTGATCCAGATCTTCATAACTGTAACCTGTCTTTCGTGCTTTCGTAATTATGTGTTTTCGTGATTCTTCTTTGGGAGGGGCAGGCTTGGAATGAAGGACAGTTCACACCAGACGCCTGAGCAAATGCACGAGGTGGGCATTTTGACTGGGAGCCCGGCTCGTAAAATGTGGTCTCATCGTGGCATTTGCGTAAGCATTGGCTTCTCACTTGTATTGCTGGCCTGGGATGCAGCCCTTAGTGGATCATTCCTCCTTTCATTCATGGTCTGCCCAATTTGGTTTCTCGTCAGCATCCTCAAAAATGTATTCCAGCGACCAGGTTGGAAACTCGCTTTTCTTAGAATTGCAGCATCACCTCTGACGTTGGTACTGGTTTTGGCCAACAACGCTTTACAGTTAAAAATCGCAGAGACAAACGCCCCGCGAGTTATCGCGGCCTGCGAGGAGTTTCATTCGGCCAACGGTAAGTATCCCACAGCACTTGACGAACTTGTACCTCGATACATGCCATCCGTGCCGCCTGCCAAATACTGCCTGATTTATTGCGAATTCGATTATCTCAATTATGGAAAGCCCATGCTTGTATGGTACGTTATCCCACCGTATGGCCGAAAAATCTATGATTTTGAAAACCAATCTTGGACCTATCTGGATTGATAAATGGTTGCCCCGCCTCTGGCTATCCCGTGTTTTCCGACTATAATCACGAGATACCACGATTGAAGCAGCATTTGAAGTATTGACGCTGCAAAAAGAGCATTGCTTGCGGCCGTCCCCATCTTCCTTTCAAGTAGAGTGCCTTGTCGATTTATGAAATAGGAAAGAAAAGCTCCGATGAACACCGAAGAATTTCGCCGCGAGGGCCATAAAGTCATTGATTGGGTGGCCGACTACCTGGAAAACGTGGAAAAATATCCGGTCAAATCCCGGGTCAAGCCGGGCGAAATCCGGGCGCAGCTTCCGCCGTCGCCGCCCGTTCAGGGCGAGCCGTTCGACGCCATTCTGCGCGATGTCGATAAAATTATTATGCCCGGCATCACGCATTGGCAATCGCCGAACTTTTTCGCCTATTTCCCGTCGAACAATTCCGGGCCGTCGATTCTCGGCGAGTTGCTTTCAGCCGGGCTGGGCGTGCAAGGAATGCTCTGGACCACCAGCCCCGCCTGCACGGAACTGGAGACCCATGTGCTCGATTGGGTTGTCGAGTTGCTCGGCTTGCCGGAACGGTTCAAGTCCACGTCGGCAGGCGGCGGCGTCATCCAAGAAAGCGCGTCGTCAGCGGCCCTGTGTGCCGTCGTGGCTGCCCGAGAACGAACGACCCAGGGCCAAAGCAATCTGAAAGGCGCCGATGGATCCCTGGTCGCTTATATTTCAACGCAAACCCACTCCTCGATCGAAAAGGCCGTGCGCATCGCCGGTCTGGGCAGCGATAACCTCCGCATAATCGATGTCGACGAGAATTTCGCCATGCGGCCCGACCTGCTGGCCGAAGCGATCGCGGCCGATCTTGCCGCGGGCCGCCGCCCGTGTTTCGTCTGTGCCACGGTCGGCACCACGGCGACCACCGCGATCGATCCGGTGCGTGAAATCGGCAAGATATGCCGCCAACATCATCTCTGGCTGCACGTTGACAGCGCGTTGGCGGGCACCGCCACGGTTTGCCCTGAATTCCGCTATCTACACGACGGCCTGGAATTGGTCGATAGTTATTGCTTCAATCCGCATAAGTGGATGTTTACCAATTTCGATTGCGACTGCTTCTTCGTTGCCGATCGATCGCATCTGATCCGCACGCTTACCATTCTGCCCGAGTACCTTCGGAACCAAGCGACGGAATCGGGCGCGGTGATCGACTACCGCGACTGGCAGGTTTCGCTTGGGCGACGTTTCCGCTCGCTCAAGCTTTGGTTCGTCCTCCGGTCGTTCGGCAGCGAAGGACTTCAAGAGCGTGTGCGTCGTCATATCGCACTGGCGCAAGAGTTCGTCGGATGGGTCAAGGCCGACGATCGCTTTGAAATGGCCGCCCCCGTGCCGATAAGCTTGGTATGTTTCCGTCACAAAGGCGGCGATGCGGTCAACCAGTATATTCTCGATACGCTCAACGATTCCGGCCGGCTGTATCTCTCCCATGCCAAGCTCGATGGAAAGTTGACTCTTCGTCTCTCGATCGGCCAAACCAACACCGAGCGCCGGCACGTCGAGCAAGCCTGGCGGTTGATTCAAGAGAGCGCCGCGCAGGCCAAGTAGAGCAAGGCGTTAAACGGTTGACGCATTGCCGCGATATGGGGGGGTACGCATGTACTGTCCTTTTCTAGTTGGCGGGCGTATTATTTAAACAGCAGCAGAGAGGTGCGTTGACGGAAAGGTCGTTCAGAATGAGCAAGACCAATTCCTTTCTCGACGAGCCCACTGATTTTTCGCTAGTGCAAGGCGGCCCGCTCTTCCAGCTTCTCGTGCGTGCAAGATTGGAAAAACCGCCGACCGATCTGCTGGCTCGCCGAATCGTAGTGATTTCGCTGGTTGCTTGGCTGCCGCTTCTCGTGCTTTCCGCGTTGTCGGGCCAAGCCATCGGGGGAATTGGCGTGCCGTTTCTCTACGATCTGGGCGCTCATGTTCGGCTGCTGCTGGCCGTGCCGCTTCTGATTGCCGCTGAAGTGATTGTCCATCGGCGGATCAAAGCGATTGTTCATCAATTTCTCGATCGAGGCATCATTGCGACTGAAGATGAGCCACGTTTTTTTAATATCATCACGTCGGCCATGCGCGTGCGAAATTCGATCTTCGTGGAAGTGCTGCTGTTGGCTTTTGCGATCGTCGGGGGTTATTGGCTTGGCCAACGCTACATTGCCATGCAAATCGCAACATGGTACGCGGTCCCGGTCGGTGACCGAATTCAATTCACGGCGGCTGGATACTGGTATCTTTTCGTCAGCCTCACGATTTTGCGATTTCTCATGCTTCGCTGGTACTTTCGTTTGTTCATCTGGTATCGGTTCTTATGGCAGATTTCGCGACGCATTCGACTGCGGCTCAACGCTCTTCACCCGGATCGCGCGGGAGGGCTAGGTTTCCTGACGGGCAGCATGTTCGCCATCGCCCCCGTCTTGCTTGCGCACACGATCGCACTTGCCGGCATATTGGGCGGCAAAATCTTGCTCGAGGGCACAAAGCTACCGCAGTTCAAGGTCGAAATCGCCGCGTGGCTCGTATGCCTGATGTTGCTTGCGCTGGCCCCGCTGTTTTTTTTTGCCGCCCAACTCGCCGAGGCAAAAATCGCTGGTCTGCGCGAATACGGCATCGTCGCCAGCCGCTACGTCGCCGAATTTCGCCGAAAGTGGATTGAGGGGCACACTGCCGAAGGTGAACCGCTCGTCGGCACGGCAGACATTCAGTCGTTGGCCGACCTGTCGAACAGTTTTCAGGTCGTGCAAGAGATGGGCCTCGTGCCGTTCGGACGCGCCGCCATCCTGCGACTCACACTGTTGATAGCGTTGCCGCTTGCCCCGCTGCTATTGACGATGATCCCTCTCGAACAATTGATCGATCGTGCCCTGGGCGTGTTCTTCTGAGCCGGCCGCTGAAATTAAAAAAAGGCTTGCGATTTCTCGCAAGCCTTTTCCTCTGTGGAGGCGGCGGGGATCGAACCCGCGTCCCGCGACATTTCCATGTAAGCTTCTACGTGTGTAGTCGGATGATTTACGCCTTCGCCGCTTGAACCCCCAACCGACGGGGTGAAAAAGCAGCTAGTCGGCAGCATTTTTTAATCCCGGGCGTGGCCGGCGGCGACCCGAGACGATCCGGAATTGTGGCCGGCAGTCGGACCTCTCCGGCGAAGGTCCTCAGCCGGGGCAACCTATCTCTAGGCGGCCATTGCGAGATTAGACTCGGCAATTAAGTTTTTTAGTCGGCTTTTAACGTGGCCTGCTGACCAACCACGACACGCCACTTACACTTCACACTGCCCGGTCGAATCCAGTTCGCCCCCTGTGGTCGAACCTTGGACCAGCTAACACTCTATTATACCTCCGGCAGGCTGGAATGACAGGGGCGAGCAGTTTTCGTAAAACGTCACCGAAAAACGTCATTCTGAGCGGAGCGAAGAATCTCCGTGGTTTGAGGTAAACCATGACACCCTAATGAGATCCTTCGCTTCGCTCAGGATGACGGTCCATTCCTCGCACGAAAATTTCCCTATCCAGCGTGAAAAACGGATCGTTCTTGGCTGGGAATGACCAGGACATTGACAACCGTGAAAGCAAAGATTATTGTCAGATAAATCCCCCCGTTTGACTTCCCGCCAAGATATGTTTCCTTCCATTGTTTTTAGCCCTCTGCATCTTGGATGCCAGATCATCATGCCAAATCACCTATCGCAAAAAAACTTGTTTGCCGTTGCCGGTTTCCGATTTCTTTTACCGCTGGTCCTCGGCGTGGGTTTCATTGTTTCTGGGACTGCCGCGACCAGCGCTTCCGAGGGCATCCAACTGAAGTCCGTCGCCGTGGAACCGCTGCCGGCGAATCCAAACCTTCTCGCAAATCCCAGCTTCGAGCAATTGGATGGCCAGGGGACTCCAACCGGCTGGCAATGGGATCGTCGCAATACCGACGCAACTTGCACCACGGACCAAACGACCACGCACGGCGGGCGGCAAAGTCTTCGCATCACGAACGGCACGCCCTTCGGCGCCCACGTGTACGGAATGCTTTGGCAGAAGCAGCCGGTTAAGCTGACGGCGGGCAAGCCGTATACGATGAGCGTGTGGGTGAAATCCGATGCGCCCGGCACGATGAACATGGTCGGCGGCAGCCAGTGGCAGTTTCGCTCGCCATTTTACTCGACCGATGGGCAATGGCGTCGCCATACGATGACATTTACACCCGGACCGGAAGACTGCGATTTCACGATCCGCATCAACACGGAAAGCCAGACCCAAGGCATTTGGATCGACGACATCAAACTGGAAGAAGGAACAGCCGCAACACTCGATGCACCGGCGGCCGATGCTCAAGCATCGTTGGGTATCGATGCCAAAGATGCCGTGGTTCAGGGCGACGGACCATTTCGGACACCGTTCTTTCTGGCCAATCCGAAGCCAATTTCCGGCGTTCTTACGGCATCGCTCAGCACGGGTGAAACCTTGCAACAGAATTTTGAGGTCACACCCGGCACATGGCGGTTGTCTCTCCAGGGCGAGGCGTCCGCGGCAAGCGATGCGCCTCGCATTGCGACGATTCAGATCGAGAAAGAGGGGAAGGTAATTGCCCGCGTTGATTCTAAATTGCGTTTCTTTTCGAGCACAAACGCTCTTCAACGATTGGCCGCCTTGAAGGCCGAGTTGCCGCCGCTCAAGACCAACCTGGATACGATCCAATCACGAGGGCAGGACATTTCCTATCCGCAAATTTCCTTTACGATTCTGGAAAACTTCGTCGGCTATGCCGAGGAAGATGCACGGCGCGGCGAAGTGCAACGCTCGCTTGAACAGATCGGCGACATGGAATCGATGGCTGCACGTTTGAAGACGGAACTTGCCGATGCCTTGGCCGGCCGACGGTTGTTTGTCGGCGTGCCGCGTTGGACAGGCGAAAAACGAGCCGTGATCAAGAGCAGCTCCCTTCTTGCGCCCGCACGGATGCCGAACGGCGCCACCCAGGAGCGGCCTGTGTTTTTCACGGGTTTCGGCCACTTCGGGCAATGCGTCCATGATATGGAAAAGTGGCCGCGTTACGGAACGAACATCATTCAAATTGAATTTGGGCCCAGCGGCGTGTTGCCGGAGGACGGCAAAACCAGCGACGCGCCCATGCGTGCGATGTTGCAGACGCTCGACCGGGCCCAGAAGGCCGGTGTGGCGGTTTGTTTGTTGATTAGCCCGCATTATTTCCCGGAATGGGCGTTTGCCAAGTGGCCGCACTTGCGCAAACGGCGTGAAGGTTTTTTGCAATACTGTTTGCACGCGCCCAAGGGGCAGGAATTGTTGCGCCGCTATGTTGCGGCCGCGATGACACCGCTGAAAGACCATCCGGCGCTGCATAGCATTTGCATTTCCAATGAGCCGGTCAATACGGAAGAACCTTGCGAGTTCGCGAAGAAGGATTGGCAATCGTGGCTGCAAAAACGTCATGGCGACATAGCCAAGCTGAACGCCTGCTACGGGTCTAAATTCGCCGCCTGGGATGATGTGCCGTTGCCCAATCCGTTTGAGGCGCATGACATGAGCCCTTTGTGGATGGACTATTTGCGGTTCAATCAGGATTTCTTCGCCGGCTGGCACAAGATGCTGGCCGATGCCGTGCATGAAATTGCTCCGACACTGGCGGTTCATGCCAAGGCGATGAATTTTACGCTGCTAAACACCGATGGCGGCAAGTTTGGTGTGGATGCGTATCTTTTCGGACAACTGAGCAACGTGAACGGCAACGACGCCGTCAATCTGTTCGACTTCGGCCAGAATGAATTCGCCCAGGACTGGTTACCGAACGCGATGGGACACGATCTGCAAAGGTCGGTGCTCGATGCGCCCGTGTTCAATACCGAAAACCACATCATCACCGATCGCGACACTCGGCTGGTGCCGCCGAGCCATATCCGCGCCGCGCTTTGGCAGGCGGCCGTACATGGCCAAAGCGCGACGACCGTTTGGGTGTGGGAACGCACTTACGATCCAAAAAGCGATATTGCCGCCAGCATTATGCATCGACCGGCTTGCAGCGAAGCGGTCGGAATGGTGAATTGCGACTTGAATCGAGCAGCCTTCGAGATGACCGCCCTGCAACAGGCACGTCCAAACCTATTGGTCTTGCATAGCGGCACGGCCGCAGCCTGGGATTCGGGCAATTACAGCGATTGCCTCAGCAAGCTCTACACGGCCCTTTCCTTCACCGGCTTGAAACCAGGCTTCCTGGCCGAACGCCAACTGGAAAACGGCATTATCCCCGATACGCCGGTTTTATTGATTCCCGGCGTTGTCCATTTCTCAAACGCAGCGATGGAATCGTTGCGCAAGTTCAAGGGGCGGCTCGTTTTCGTGGGCGGCGACGATCTCTTGACCCGCGACGAATACAACCGGCCGCGAAAGATGGATTTGCCGGGCGACCGGATCCTGTTCCGCTACACGGCGACCTCGGCCCGGGATCTCTTTGGGCAAATCCTGGCAAAATTGCCAGCGTGGCATCTGAATCCGCAAGTGACGTTGCAAGGACCGGATCAAAAACCGGTTTGGGGCATCGAATGGCACACGGCCGAAACGCCTGAAGGATTGGTCGTGGATTTGTGCAATTACCGAAAAGAGTCGGCAGCCCTATCGTTGGCACAAGCCGGTAAGAATGTGGTCGCTCGCGATGTTTTAACAGGACAACGCATTGCTGGTCCGATGGTGCTGCAACCATTGGAAGTACGACTGCTTCGCCTGGAACGCATCGCGAAATAGGCGAGAGTATGCCAGGGCCAATCCATTGTTGAATTTGGGAAAAGCGTAGGGCGGGTCAAGCGAAGCGAT
>CAYWGR010000117.1:11886-17583 GCA_964458015.1 uncultured Planctomycetaceae bacterium | reverse complement strand
GCAAATCATCAATCATCCAAATCCTGTCGATCTTGTAAATCCTGTCTCCCCCCCCTGACAACACTTATCCGCGTCCATCTGCGGTTCCCAATCTGCATTTCTTTTCGCTCGTTTCGACCCCAATTTAACCCCGCGCCTACGCGCTAATCAACCTGGCGCTCCACCGTAGTGAACCTGAGTGCAAATAGGCTTTACGTCAATTCTCCGGCATGGTGGTTCGAGCGTTAATGATCCCCATCAAAGCACTTACGTCGATCCTCCGTATACCAAAATATGCCGTAAGCCTAATTCCGCGTTTTTCCGAAAATTTTCCCAGTAAATTCCCCTCCGAAAAACCGCCGCAAATCCATGTATACCATCATGTTACGTTGCCTTCCGCCGATTTCTTGTGCATAAAACCAGTTTCCATACTTTTTACCCGCCGCGCGCGATTATACCTGCCGAAGTGCCCTATTTATAGGCATTTATTTAGCCACTCCCCGTTTTCACACAATTAATCGCGTCCCTTCGTATTGATGCAAAACCGACCGCATAGCACAAACTTCCGATCAGCAAGCCTCAGAAACCGGCATCACACCTCCCATTTTCACCAGTTTCGGGTGCTGTAATTTCTAGGGTCAAAATAGATAAACTGTGAAGCGGGCGGGCTTGCCCGCCGTGTTTATGTGCAGTTGTACGCCATGGGCCTCAATACCCGTTTCACGTTCGTTCCGCAACCGCCACAATCGGTTACTACACTCCAGTGTCGGCCATGCTTGTGGGTTATCCAGGCCCACGGTAACATCTAGGGATCTTGCGTACCGGTAATAGTCCTATCAATCGTTTTAGGAGGTCTCAGTGCCATGACCCGTCGCATCGCCGCTCTCCCGCTGGTTCTCATTCTAGTGCTTGGCTGTCAGAGCAAACTCAGCACGGAACACAAGCTTTCGCTCGAACCGGGTGAAACGCGGTCTGTTGTCGTCGACGGACCGACGTTTACTCAAAAGGTCATCGTTACGCTATCGAGCAATCAACCGGTGGATGCCGCCGTTCACCTCCAAAAAGATGTCTCTGGCGATAAGGCCAATAATCCCCTCGGCTCGCTCAAACAGTCCTCCGCCGGCACTCTTAACGTGCAGATACCGGCCAAAGAGGCGTTCGTTGTCCTCGTCACCAGCGGAATGAAACCTTCCAACGTTTCGCTGAAAATCGCCGGTCAATGACGATATTTAGGCCGTAATGCGAAGAAAAACGAAGATGCCCAATGCACGATGATTCCGATTCAACAGATTGACGACCCACGCATTGCCCCCTACCGGAACCTCCGTGACCGAACGTTGCGCGGCGAGAACATCTTCATTGCAGAGGGCTGCGTAGTCGTCGAACGGCTGCTAAAAAGCCGCTATCAGGCAGATTCGCTGCTGGTAGCCGAAGAACACGCAGCCACGTTTGCCGCTATTGCTTCCGGCTGCCCGCTCTACGTGGCAACCCCGGAATTGTTGCGGCAGATTGCCGGCTTTAATTTTCATCTGGGCGCATTGGCTGTTGGTCGCCGCCCAATTGGAATGCACGGGGAGGAACTAATGACCGAGCCGCTAAACGCCCCATGCTGCGTCCTCGTATGCCCTGCGGTCACGAAGCCCGAGAATCTCGGGTTGCTCTTCCGCAGCGCGGCGGCATTCGGCGTAACCGGCATCATCCTCGGCCGGCATTGTTGCGATCCATTGTCACGACGTTGCGTGCGAGTCTCGATGGGGGCGGTTCTCGAAGTTCCCTTCGCTCGGAGCAGTGATCCACTGATCGACCTGCCTGCCTTGCGGTACACTTGGCAATTCGAGCGGGTTGCAGCCGTTCTCGATTCCGCAACCGAACAACTCGACAAGATGCTGCCCGCGCCGCGAACAGCATTGGTCTTCGGCAATGAGTTCGATGGCCTAACATCGAATTGGCTGGCCGAGTGCGATCGCCACGTCACAATTCCGATGAGCCGCGCCGTCGATTCATTAAATCTTGGCGTGGCTGCCGGCATCTTCATCCATCATTGGTCAGCCGCCTACGGAGCATTACGATCTACGATGATGTCCGCGAGACCATAATGCCGGCGAATCTCATGTGCGACGTTCGTTTCTAATACAGAAGAATTGCCAAACAAGCGGTCTATGCATAGAGACTTGACTTTGCCGCTTATTACGGCAAACGCCGGCACCAGGGACACGCAACTACTCCCTCCGCACGTCGTTCGACAATTAAAGAACTAGCTCGCCCCCAAAGGATCCTGATACACCGCTTTTCCGGTGAAAAACACAGTAAAATGACCACGCGGGATCTGAAAGCCGCCTGAGATGCACGGCTCCCCTTGTCCCACGACTCTAGCCTCGTTTTTGCTCCCCACCGCCTCATTGACCACTTTCCACAAATCGGTTTCTCACTTATACTTAGGAATATGTGCCGCATCCATCGAACAGGCTGGTTAAAAGTGGTGCTCTGCCTCGCCGCTTCATGTTGGCTGCGCGACATCTCTCAGGTGTACGCCCAGTTTGGCGGCATGGTTTCGGGCAACCGCTTCGAGCTGACCGAAACCGTCCAGCTCGACCAAGCCGACAACGCCGTGATGATGCAATGGGAACGCGCCAAAGTCCTGTTGAACGACCGGCAGTGGGACGAAGCCGTCGAGATTCTCTGCCAACTGGCCGAATCCTCCGAAGGCAAGCTCCTAGGCATCACCAGCCGCCGTTTCATCGGCCTGCGCGAATGGTGCCAGTTGCAGTTCGCCGCCTTGCCGCCCGACGCCCTCAAACGTTACCGCGCTCGCATCGATCCGGCCGCCCAGCGATGGTACGAGCAAGGAATCGCCGAACGCAATCCAGCTCTATTGCGAAATGTCGTCGAACAGGCGTTCGCCAGCAGCTACGGCGACAAAGCCTTGTATGCCCTGGGCGAAATGGATTTGGAACGAGGTGACTATACCGCAGCGCGTTGGTGCTGGGAACGAATCTTGCCTTGCCCTCCCTCGGTCAAATCTACCTCCTGGCCCGCCTATCCCGACACAACCCTCGATCTCGCGGCCATCCGCGCCCGCTTGGTGCTGGTCTCAATTCTCGAAGGCTCTCAACACTGGAACTATCAACCAAACTCCCCACGGCCAATAAATGCTGAGGCGGCAAAAGATGTCGGATTTGGTTCCAATACGCGAGCGGCGGCCGAATGGACCGAATTTGCCCACTTGCATCCCGATGCTCGCGGACGCTTGGGCAACCGCGAAGGCAAATACGTCGATCTTCTGGAAACCTTGCTCGACGAGAGCAGGACTTGGCCCCCCGCTGCATCCGACGCGGACTGGCCTACATTCGCAGGCAACCCAACTCGCAACAAGAACGCTTCCCCATTGGCCGACTTGGGCGCCGTCGCATGGCGAGAGGGGCTCATCGCAACAAGGCTAGTCGATCGTCCGCCGCCGAAAACACTTGGCGAAGATCTCTGGCAACCGTTGAGTTTTTATCCCATGCATCTCGGAGGTCGCGTTTTTATCGGCGACAGCCGCCGCATTCGTGCCTTGCAACTCGATACAGGTCGCCCCGTCTGGGGTGATGCCACAATTTATCTCAGCCAATCCGAGGAATCCACCGAAACACCATCGCCCTTCGATGTGCTTGGCATTCCGCGTTATACATTGACCGTCTATCAAGACAAACTCTTCGCCCGCACGGGCTCAACGATTACCGGCTTCCCTCAAAGTTCCACACCCGCCGCCGTGCGGCCGGGGAGTCTCGTCTGCTTGGATCTAGCAGCCGAAGGCCGACTCCTCTGGAAAATCGCTCCCGAAACCGGCTGGGCCTTCGAAGGAGCTCCCATTGCCGATTCCGGCGGCGTTTATGTAGCCATGCGGCGCGAAGACATTCGGCCGCAAGCTTTTGTTGCATGCTTCGACGCCGGCTCCGGCCGATTGCGTTGGCGGCGTTTCATCTGTAGTGCCGAAACGCCCGCTCGCGGCGCCTTTTACGAAATGACGCATAACCTTCTCACGCTTGTCGGCGGACGTCTTTACTACAACACCAATCTTGGCGCGGTCGCGGCCCTCAACGCCGATGACGGACGCTTAGCCTGGGTTGCCTTATATCCCCGCTCGCGTCGCGGCGATTTGGCCAAGCCGGCCCCGCATTGGCGTCGCAGCTTAACCCCCTGCGTTTTCGACCGAGGCATCCTCTACGTCGCCCCCGCCGATAGTCCCAGGATCTTCGCCTTCGACGCCGCTTGCGGACAAATGCTTTGGCAAACCGGCGCCGAAACCGAAGATGTTTACGATCTGCTCGGCATCACGGGCGATTGGCTCGTGGCCGGCGGTCGCAGGCTGTTTTGGATCAGCCTAAAAGAAGAAGACCGCGGCCGCGTCAAACACGTCTGGCCCGACAGCGCCGAACGTCCCGGCTACGGTCGCGGCCTATTGGCCGGCGATGCCGTCCTCTGGCCGACTCGCGACAAGCTGTTCATCTTTGATCAACAAACCGCCCAGCCCCGAAAAACCATCGACTTGCTCGCCCTCGGCGTCACCGGCGGCAACCTTGCTACGGCCGACGGCCGCCTGTTGATCACCACCGCCAACGAACTCATCGCCATCGGCCCGTTTGCTAAGCAATCAGGCGACGAAAAGCCGATGCCCACTGTAAACTGAATACGGAATACCCAAAACTGATTACTGATAACCGACAACCAAAAACTACCATGTCCGAACACGACGATCTTCAAGCCGTTCACGAACTCAACGAGGCCTACCGCCTTATCACCGAGCAACTCGGCCGCGTCATCGTCGGCCAGCATCAGGTGATCGAAGAACTGCTAGTGGCAATGTTCGCCCGAGGCCACTGCCTGCTGCAAGGCGTGCCCGGGCTAGCCAAAACATTGATGATCCGCACCTTGGCCGAAACCATGTCGCTCGAATTTCGCCGCATCCAATTCACGCCCGACCTCATGCCGTCCGACATCACCGGCACAGAGGTGATTCAAGAAGACCGCAAATCAGGCAATCGCGAATTCCGATTTCTCAAAGGCCCCATCTTCGGCAACGTGATTCTGGCCGACGAGATCAATCGCACCCCGCCGAAAACGCAAGCGGCATTGCTCGAAGCGATGCAGGAATACCAAATCACCGCCGGCGGAAAACGCCACGAGCTTGCCCAACCGTTCTTCGTGCTGGCCACGCAAAATCCCATCGAACATGAAGGCACCTACCCCTTGCCCGAGGCCCAGCTCGACCGATTCATGTTCAACACCTACGTCGATTATCCCGACGAAGAAGAGGAATTCGACATCGTCCGCCGCACCACCGCCGATATCAGCGCCACGGTGACGCCGACGCTTTCGGCCGAGCGGATTTTAGAGCTGCAAAAGATCGTGCGCCGCGTGCCGGCCGCGGACCATGTCGTGCGTTATGCCATGAAGTTAGCCCGGCTCACCCGCCCGAACAAAAACGACGTGCCGCAGTTCATCCGCGACTACGTCAGTTGGGGCGCCGGTCCCAGGGCGAGCCAATATATGGTCCTCGGGGCCAAAGCCCGCGCCGTACTGCACGGCCGCTTCCATGCCGATATCGACGACGTCCGGGCCGTCGCCTTGCCCGTGCTGCGGCATCGCATCGTTACCAATTTCAACGCCGAAGCCGAAGGCATCAAGCACGACGACCTCATCCGCCGCCTGCTCGACACCGTCGGCAACAATGCAGGC
>CAYWGR010000117.1:0-11876 GCA_964458015.1 uncultured Planctomycetaceae bacterium | reverse complement strand
AAAATTCGCCGGTATTTCGGAAATCGTAATCATGTCAATCGCCTCATCCCTGCTCGATCCTCAAATGCTTGCCCGGCTGCAAGGCTTGCCGCTGCGCGCTCGCTCGATCATCGAGGGATATGTCTCCGGCGTGCATCGCAGTCCCTTTCACGGTTTTTCAATCGAATTCGCCGAGCATCGCGAGTACTCCCCCGGCGACGACCTCCGCTACCTCGATTGGAAAGTCTTCGGACGCACCGACAAATACTATCTGAAACAATTCGAGGAAGAAACGAATCTGGTTTGTCACTTGCTGCTCGACACCAGCGAGAGCATGCGTTACCAAAGCTCGGCCGCGCCGATGTCGAAGCTCGACTACGCCCGCCGCGCGGCCGCCGCCTTGGCCTACTTGGTGTTGCATCAGCAAGACAGCGTGGGCCTCGTAACTTACGACCGCGAAATCCGTTCGCTGGTCCGCGCCAGCAGCAATCCTTCACGTCTCAAGGATATCCTCGACGTGATGGAAACCGCCGAACCCGAACGCACGACTTCCACCGGTCCGATTTTTCACGATTTGGCCGAGCGGCTGAAGAAACGCGGAATCGTGATCGTGCTAAGCGACTTATTCGACGACATCGACACGATGATGACCGGCCTTCAGCATCTGCGGCACCGCCGCCATGAAGTCATCCTGATGCACGTGCTTGATCCGGCCGAAGTGGATTTTCCCTTTGAAGATGCCACTCTATTCCGCGGCATGGAAGGATTGCCCGACGCGATGGTTGAGCCGCGAGCCTTGCGCAAAGCATATCTGGACGAATTCAACCGCTATCTCCACAAACTCAAAGCCGGCTGCCGCGCCCAGGCCATCGACTACGTGCCCCTGCGAACCGACCAATCCCTTGAAGTCATTCTCTCAAGTTATCTCGCATCCCGATAAAAAAATTTAAACGATTCGGAAATAATCAAAAAGCAAAAAAACAATACTGTAATCCCCTGACCCCTGACCCCTGACCCCTGACCTCTGACCCATGTCGCCGCCACAACTTTACGCTTTCGGATGGGCTCACCTGCCGATGCTCGGCTGGCTGGCGGCTGCTTTCTTGCCACTCTTGATCCACCTCTGGAGTCGCCGGCACTATCGCGAAGCCCCCTGGGCGGCCATGGAGTTTCTCCTGGCGGCCCTCAAACAAAAAGCACGCCGAATCCGGCTTGAGCAATGGCTCCTCGTGGCCATTCGCACATTGCTGATAGCCGTGGTGGTCTTAGCCGTTGCCGAACCTTTTATCGAGCGAATCGGAATGCCCTTAAGCACCGGCGGCCACACCCTGCGCGTATTGATCCTCGACGGCTCTTTCTCGATGGCCTATAAACCGACCGATAAAACACGCTTCGAGCGCGCCAAGGAGCTATCCCGACAAATCGTTGATGAAAGTCCCCAGGGCGATGCCTTCGCCTTGGTGCTGATGGCCTCGCCTCCCCGCGTCGTCGTCGGCACTCCGGCTCTCGACCGCGGCGAAATCATCCGCGAGATCGAAAACCTTCGTCTCCCGCAGGATGGGTCCGATTTGCCGGCCACCATCACGGCAGTCCGTCAGATCGTCGAAAACGCCCGTCGCGAAAATCTCCGGCTTGATCGCTCCGAAGCATACTTTTTCACGGATCTCCAGCGCGTCGCATGGGCGCCGCCCCAGTCGGAGATTGCAGCCGATGAATTCCTGAAACAAACCAACGAACTGGCCAAAACCACCGCGATATCCCTGATCGACCTGGGCCAGGCTCAAGCCGACAATCTGGCCGTCACCGATTTTCAAGCGGTCGATCCCTTGAGTTTTGTCGGGCGAAAACTCCACTTCAAAGCCGAACTCAAAAATTTCGGCCGCCAGGCAATCCGCAACCAAACGGTCGATCTCCTGGCTGATGGACGCCGCATCGAACAACAAAAAACCGATATCGAAGCCGGTGCAACGGCCTCGGTCGAATTCTCCTGCCGTTTCGACGCGCCTGGCGATCATACCTTGGAAGTTCGCGCCGCCGGCGACGCCCTCGACATCGATAACCATCGCTATCTTTCCCTTCCGGTGCGGCAAGCCATTCGCGTGCTATGCGTCGACGGCCGCCCCTCAGGCCTACCTTTCCAAGGCGCCGCCGATTACATAGCTGCGGCCCTAGCGCCCGGACGTACCACGACGCCCGATCAAACGCCGGTGCAGGTCGAAACGATCAGCGAAACCGCCCTGCGCGATCGCAACCTGAGCGACTACGACTGTATCTTTCTCTGCAATGCCGCCCAATTCACGGCCGGCGAATCGCGACTGCTCGATGCCTACCTGCAAGGCGGCGGCGGCCTGGTTTTCCTGCTCGGCGACCGCGTCCAACCTGATCGTTACAACAACGTTTTAGGCATAGCAGGGCAGGGACCCGCATCAGGTCCGCATATCCTGCCTGCCACGATCGGCCAAACGATCAATCGCCCACAATTGCGTCTCGACCCTCTGGACTATCGCCACCCCATCCTCCGATCCATGCGCGGCCGAGGTGAAAACAGTCTGCTGACGACTCCCGTCTTCCAATACTTCCAACTCTCGCTACCCAATTCTTCTTCGGCCAAAACCGTGTTGGCCTTGGCCAACGGCGATCCGCTTGTGGTCGAATCGCCCGTGCGCCGGGGGCGCGTCGTTCTCGTGGCCACCTCAGCCGAACCCGCCTGGACCGGCTTGCCCCTCTGGCCTAGTTTCGTGCCTCTGGTTCAAGAAATAACCATGTGGTGCGTCAGCGGGCAACAACAGCGGCGCAACCTCTCGGCAGGCCAATCGATCGACATTCCGCTGTCTTCCAACGCCCCGGAAACTTCGCCAAGCCTTGAAACGCCCATCGGCCCGGGCCGCCTCACTCGATCTCGCGCCTCCGACGCCCCTTCCGCCCTCACCTACGCCGACACATTTCAAAGCGGCATCTACATCGTCCGATTCGGGCCGCCTGTCCCTCATAACGAATCCTTCGCGATAAACGTCGATACGGCCGAAAGCGATCTTACGGCAATCGCCCCAGAAGAATTGCAGACCGAGATATGGCCGGGCATACCCTATCTCCATCAAACCTCCTGGCAAGATCTTGGAGCAACCGCCCCCAACGCTCCCCATCGAGGCGAATATCGTCTCCCCATGGGCTTGCTCTACTTCGCTCTCGGGCTGCTGTTCCTCGAAACTTTGCTCAGTTGGAAAATGAGTTGCCCCATCGGAGCACGAGGCTGACATGTTCACTACCGTCCCAAGCTGGATCGAACGCCTCCTCGGACTCGACATCGAGCCCGGCAAGGGCACCGCTTGGGGCATCGAACAATGTTGGGACTTGCCTGCTTGGGCCACATTGCTCTTCCTGGCCTTTGCCGTCCTATTTGTAACAACCATCTACGCGCGCGAAGGACGCCGTATCACTAGGCCGTATCGCATCCTCTTGGTTTCGTTGCGACTCTCGGCAATCCTCATTCTCATGCTGATGATCGCCCAGGTCACGCTATCCCTTAAACGCACCGGCTTGCCCTATGCGGCGATTATCGTCGATGATTCGCTCAGCATGACCACCGTCGATCACTACGCCGAAAAAACACGCAAGCCGATTCTCGAACGTCTTGCACGAGTAAAAAAAGGTGATACCGCTCTCAGCCGCTGGAATCTCGCCCGAACTCTCCTTGCCGAAGAAAACGGAGCGATGTTGCGCGAAATCGCCGACGGCCACAAACTGCGGCTCTACTATCTCACCGGAGCCCGACCCAGCGAACAACGCACCATTCCCGAAATCGTCCAAGAGCTCCAATCGCTCGCGCCAACCGGCGAATCCACTTGCCTGGGCAATGGCATTCGCAAAGTGCTCGACGATCTGCGCGGCGCCTCGCCTTCGGGCATCGTCCTGCTGACCGACGGCATCAATACCGAAGGCGCCTCGCTTGCCGACGGCGCCGAATACGCTCGCCGGCGCGGCGTTCCCCTGTTTTTCATCGGCCTCGGCAACACCGAGCCCGCCTGCGACATAAAACTCTCCGATCTCTTGGTTGACGACGTGGTTTTCGTCGATGACCTAACCTATTTCGAGTGCAAACTATCGGCCACCGGTTTCCAAGGAAAAAAAACAACTGTCACATTGCGAGAAAAAGACAAACCGGCCGTGCTCGCCAAGGTCGATGTGACCATCGGCCCCGATGGCCAATCGCAGACGGTCCGCATCCCCTTCCGTCCCACCCAAGTCGGCCAATTCGAGTATGTCGTCGAAGCCCAATCCCTCGAAGGCGAATCGCAAACCGAAAATAACCGCCTCTCTCGTATCATTCAGGTTCGCAAGGAAAAAATTCGGGTGTTATTGGTCCAAGCCTACCCGAATTTCGAATACCGCTATCTTCGCAACATGCTCCAACGCGATGAAACCATCTCGTTGCACACTTTTTTGCAGGAAGCCGACCTTGAACACGCTGAACAAGATGCCTCGGCCCTACGAACGTTCCCTCTGCGCCGCGAGGATCTGTTCACTTACGACGTGATTATCTTCGGCGATGTCAATCCCTCCCTGCTAAGCTCCGCAGCCCTCCAAAACTTGGCCGACTTCGTCGATCAACCGGCCAAAGGCGGCTCGCTCATCCTGATCGCCGGCCCGTCGTTCATGCCGTTGGCCTATCGCGATACGCCGCTGGCCAGCCTCTTCCCATTCACACTCGACAACCAGCGTCGCCCCGCCGCCGACCGCACCCTGACCGAAGCTTATGTCGTCCAACCGACCGACCTCGGACTGGCAAACCCCGCCATGCAATTAGGTGATACCCTCGAACAAACCCAAGAAGTTTGGCGTTCCTTAGCGCCGCTCTATTGGCTGTTCGAAACGCCCAAGCTCAAGCCGGGCGTTCGCGTTCTAGCCGAACATCCCACGCGGTCGGGCCCCGCTGGCCGCCGCTGGCCGGTCTTCTGTCTCCAATACGTCGGCGCCGGCAAGGTATTGTTCCACGCCACCGACGAAACGTGGCGATGGCGTTATCGCGGTGGCGATGAATACTTCGCACGCTATTGGGTTCAGACCATCCGCTACCTCTGCCGTACAAAACTGTCCGATGCCGGCCGCCCCGTTCTGCTTTCGGCCGACCGCCGCGAATACGCCCACGGCGAACCCATTCGATTGCGAGTGCGATTTGCCGACGAACGATTAGCACCCGCCGAGGACAACGGCGTCACCGTGGTTATCGAACTTTCAGGCCATCCGACCCAACGCCTCACGCTTCAGCGAACGGCCGCAGGCCGCGGCATCTTTGAGGGCGTCCTCGACCGTCCCGCGCCAGGCGATTATCACGCCTGGATCGCCGCTCCCACATTGGAGGGCCAATCACCCGCCGCCGATTTCACCGTCACGCCCCCCGCCGGCGAATTCACGCAAATCCGCATGGATGCCGCCGAAATGCAACATGGCGCCCAAGAGACCAACGGCCGTTTCTACACATTCGACTCGGCCGAGCGCGTACTTCGCGATTTCCCCCCCGGCCGCCAAGTGCCCATCGAATCCTTGCCTCCGGTCCCCCTCTGGAACAAATGGCCCCTCCTGGCCCTGTTCCTCGCCTTGCTGGTCGCCGAATGGATATTACGAAAACGCGGGGGATTGGTATAAAATGAAATATATGGCCCATCCTCTGCAACAAAAGATCGATCAGTTGCGACGCCGCACGCGGCGCAGGGCCGTCTTCTACGGCCTGGGCCTGACCTTCGCAACCCTTCTTGGCGCAACCATCGCCGCCGGATGTCTCGACTTTCTTTTGCAATTCCAAGATCGAGGGCTGCGTATCCTAATCTCGCTGGCGGTGCTTTGTGCGTTCTGCTGGGCTTTCCGCCGCCTTGCCGTTCCGGCACTTCTAATGCGTCTTCGCGATGCCGATCTTGCCCTGCGTATCGAACGGCATTTCCCTTCACTCAAAAACCAACTCATCAGTGCCGTCGAATTTCTGCGGGTGCCGTCGAACGACCCCGCTGCCGGCTCGGCCCTGCTGCGTCAAACCGTCGTCGAACAAGTCGCCGCCGAAGCGTCGCCGCTCGATTTTTCCGAAATCCTCGACCGGCAGCCCATCACCCGCACCATCGGCGCGTTGGCTGCGTCACTGCTCGCCGCGGCAATGTTGATCGCCGTTGATCCGGTCGCTTCACATATCGCAGTCACACGTCTGGCCAACCCCTGGGGCAATGCCGCATGGCCGAAAGCCAACCACTTGACCCTGCGCCGGCCTGTCGATCGCGTTGCACGCGGGCAAACATTCCAGGTCGAAGTCGTCGATGCCCGCGGTGCTCGCCTGCCTTCCATGGTACGCATTCATTACCGCTTCGACGGCGCCGATGACACAATCGTCGAAGAAACGGAAAATCTACACATCGCCGGCGGCGTTGCAACCGCGCGGAGAGAAAACGTCTTGCGCCCCTTTGCCTTCCGCGTCGAAGGCGGCGACGATTCGTCAATGCCCTGGTTCAATGTCCAAGTCGTCGAACCGCCCGCTATCGAATCGCTAAGTCTACGGCTCATCCCTCCGCCCTACACGGGCCTGCCGCCCATGTCGTCCGAGCGACACATCCGAGCAATCGTGGGCACGCTAGTTCAAATGACCGGCAAAGCGACCGTCCCGCTTCAATCCGCCGCACTCTGTCTGAAAGGCGGAGCCCGGTTTCCCGCGCGACTTGGCCAAGACAACAAAACATTTTCTGCCGCTTTTACCGTCGAAAAATCGGGCTCCTATTGGTTCGAGCTCACCGATAGCGAGGGTTTTGAAAGCAGCATCGAACGCTGGGAAATTCTCGCCATCCCCGACGCCCCGCCGACAGTCGTCCTCGAACAACCTTCCGCAAACATCTTCGTGACGCCGCTGGCCGTCGTCCCTCTTCGCGCCCTCGCCGCCGACGACCTTGCCCTCCGCGAAATCGTTTTGGAATACCGTCGAAAAGATTCACCCTCGGGACGATTGCCATTGTGGACCTCCTCCGACATTCCGCACTCTCAATCACTTCCCAACGAAGAAAGCCCAACCGCGTCCGACCGCCGCACGATTGATTACCGCTGGGATCTCAGCTCGCTGAACCTCAAGCCGGGCGCAGTCTTGACGTTCCACGCCGTCGTTTCCGACTACAAACGCCAAACCGGCGCAAGCGAACCGCGCAGCCTGACGATTGTCACGATTGAAGATATGCAAAATCGCATTGCCGACCGCGAAAAAATCGTTCAGGCGGAATTAGAACGTGTGCAGAAAATGCAACGGGCCTGTCGTGAACAAGTCGAATCAATCACCCGCAAGTTGGCCGATGGACATCCGCTCGGCCAAACCGACGCCGATCGGCTGCAATCCGTCGAGCACAATCAAAGCGAGGCGACCCAAGTTCTGACAAGCGGCCGCGAAGGCGTACCCATGCATATCCGCGCCTTGCTGGCCGATCTCACGAACAATCGCGTTTCCAATACCGACGCCGCCCGTCGCATGTCCTTTCTGCTCGAAGAACTCGACCGCCTGGGTCGCGAGCATCTGCCCGCCATCGGCCGCGAACTCACTTCAGCCGTAAAAACAGCCCAGTCAGCCGCGGAAGGGCAGGGGGGCAACGACTCCCTTCGCCAGGCAACCGCTTCGCTTGCCGCCGCCGCAAAACATCAAGACGCCGTCCTCGCCGCCATCGAGCGAATGACCTCGCGCCTTTCGCAGTGGGACAACTATCGACGTTTCCCCCGCGAAATTCGCCAACTGCTTCGCGATCAAGAAGACGTGGCACGTCGAACGGCCGAGGTCGGCCGCCGCACATTGACCCAAGAACTCCGCGAACTTGCACCCCAAGACGCCGCCGAGTTGAAAAACGCCGCTGATCGACAACTTGAACTAGCCCGAATCCTCGACCGCACCCTCTTGGACATGGACCAAGCCGGCCACGAATTGCATAAGAGCGATCCCGCTGCCGCCCAGCAGATCGTCGAAGCCTTAAAACGCGCTCATCAATCCGCAACAAGCGGGCTCATGCTCGCCATCGGTGGGCAGATCCGACGGAATCAAATCGGCCAGGCTGCCGCCGACCAGAAACAAGCAATCCGCAATCTCCAAGAAATCCTCGATATCCTGAACTCCCGTCCCCGCCAACCCGACGAAAGCTCCTCAGGTGAGGACATCTCTCATACCGAGGAAGATTTGCAGAACATCCGCAGCCGCCAGCAGAAAACTTTGGAAGGCGTCAAACAACTCGATGAGATCACCCGAGCGGAAGGTGAACTAACGCGAGCCCGAGCCGCAGCCATTCACGAATTAGCTCTCGTGCAACGTACCCTCCACGATGATCTCGCCCGCTTTGGGCTTCGAGTATCGCTAGCCGGTCCGTTGGCCAATACTCTGCGCAATGCGATAACCGACATGGACCAAGCCGCAACGTTCCTCAACAACCGCGAAACAGGCCGTCCCACACAGGAAGCCCAGCAGAGTGCGATCGCCAACCTCGATAAAATCTTCGAGGCTGCCAAATCGGCGAAAACCGCCGCCGCCAACAAGAAACCGCCGCAGACATCGCCCGACAAAGAGCCGACGAAGCCCGACGCCCAGGAAGGCCAAGAGAACGGCAACACCCCCGACGCCGCCCAGGCGACCAAGCCTTCGCCAAACAACGCCCCCAAACCCGAGGGCGAAGACGTTCGCGCCGTCATGAAGCGACTCTGGGGCCGCCTGCCCGAACATGCCCGGCAACAGATGCTCCAATTGCCCAGCGAAGATTTCTCACCCAAATACGAAACGATGATCGAAGAATACTACCGAAGACTCGCCGAAGAGAACAACAAGTAAACGCCCTTGTATCCAATGGATCCCACAAGCAACCATCAAATTCACAATTAGTGCATCTTCCATGATATTGTTGCCGGTCGCATTTCACTGCGAAGCCGCAAGCGGCTTGTTTTTTGACGGCAACAACTTTCTGGACGGCGTACTAGCCCCTAATCGCTATCCCCTAATCCCTAATCCCTAACCGCTAGCCCCTAATCCCTAACCGCTAGCCCCTAATCTCATGCCCCGATCCCTCTGCTTAACGCTGCAGATTCTGCTCTGTTCCTTCTCCACGGCCGTGGCGAAGGATCCCGAGCGGTCGGCCGGCCGGTTCATTACCCCGGCGGCGGAACGATCCATCGAGCGAGGATTGAAGTGGCTGGTCGGCCGCCAACACGATGACGGTGGTTTCGGCTCCGGCCCGCTGCGCGGCAATGTGGCCGTCTGCTCTCTGGCAGGCATGGCCATGATGTCGGGCGGCAGCACGCCCGGCCGCGGCCCTTACGGCGAGCAGGTGGCCCGCTCGCTCGATTATATCTTGGCCAGCTCCCAACCCAGCGGTTTCATCACGGGTCCGGACGCCAGCCGCGGCCCCATGTACGGCCACGGCTTCGCCGCCATGTTTTTGGCCGAGTGTTACGGCATGTCGCCCAAGGCCGAAGTGCGCGAAAAACTCGTGAAGGCCATCAAAATCATCGTCAACTGCCAAAACAAAGACGGCGGCTGGCGCTACCAACCCGTCCGCGCCGACGCCGACATCTCCGTCACCGTATGCCAAATCATGGCGCTCCGCGCCGCACGCAACGCAGGGCTGTTCGTGCCCAACGAAACCATCGACCGGGCAATCGACTATGTCAAACGCAGCCAAAACGCCGACGGCGGATTCATGTACATGATCCAAGGTGGCGAAAGTGCGTTTCCGCGTTCTGCGGCCGGCGTAACGGCCCTCTACAGCGCCGGCATCTACAAGGGACCGGAAATCACCAAGGGCCTCGACTACCTCATGCAATTCCTGCCCGCCGAGGGCGTCACGCGACACGACAGCTATTACTATTACGGTCAATACTACGCCGCCCAGGCCATGTGGCAGGCCGGCGAACGTTTCGAACGCTGGTATCCGGCCGTCCGCGACGAATTGATCCGCCGACAGCATGAAGACGGCTCCTGGCTCGACCCCATCGGAAACGAATGCGCTGCCGCGATGGCTCTCATCGTTTTGCAACTGCCGAACAACTGCCTGCCGATCTTCCAACGATAAAAAATTACAATGTTCAATGACCAATGTTCAATGATTCAGGTTCGATGGTTGCCGGCGATCCTGCTCGCTGGGCTACTCGTCTCGAAAGCAACCGCCGATATGCCGCAAGCCGTGCCCGTTGCAGGCGAGCCGTTCCGCGCCGAGCTCGTTGCCGTCGATCCGCACTGGCAACTCACATTCCAAGTCGATAACCAAACTCGGACCATCCCAGCCGCCGATCTGGTGACCTGGGGCCAATGTCCGGAGCAGGGCAGGGCCGTAGGACTCGTGCTGGCCGACGGCAGCTTCCTCGTTGCCCAAATCGCCGCGGCCGACAAAGATTCGCTCACCGCCGATTCCGACACGCTCGGCACCGTAAAACTCCCGCTCGAATCACTCTCCGGCTTCATTCTCCGCCGGCTTTCCAACCCTTCCGACAACGACAAACTACTCGACCGCATTGCTAATCTCATCTCCCCTCGCCTGCAAGCTGGGGAAACGCCGGGAGTGAGGACAGTCGATGCTGTAATCACCCCTCGCCCGCAAGCGGGAGAGGGGCCGGGGGTGAGGGCAGCCGCGGAATCCGACCGCCTTATGCTCGATAACGGCGACGAGCTCGCCGGCCTTTTCGGCGGCATCGCCGACGGTGCCATCCAATGGACGACCGACGTCGGCCCGATCAAAGTCAAGCTCGACCGCGTCGTGGCCGTTCAATTCAATACAGCCTTGAAACGAAAACTGCCCCCACGCCAAAACCAACTTCTAGCCTGGACGGGCTTGAGCGACGGCAGCCGGCTGCTGGCCACCCAGTTGTCCGTCGATGCCAGCTCAGCCAAAATCACTGCCGCGGGCCAAACCTTTACCGCAAAGCCCTCGTCGCTCGTTTTTCTGCAACAGCTAGGCGGCCGGGCCGTGTATCTTTCCGACCTGAAACCGTCGGAATACCACCAGACGCCGTATCTCGATCTCGCGTGGCCCTGCCGCGCCGACCGCAATGTAACCGGCGGCCTCTTGCGTTGTGCAGGGCAGTTGTACTTAAAAGGTCTCGGTGTCCACAGCGCCGCCCGATTGGTTTACGACATCTCCCCTCGCCCGCAAGCGGGAGAGGGGCCGGAGGTGAGGGCGGTCGGTGCAGAAACCTCCCCTCGCCCTTTGGGAGAGGGGCAGGGGGTGAGGGCCGTCGGTGTTCCAAAGCGTTTCGAGGCCCTCCTCGGCATCGACGATTCCACCGAAAACCAAGGCAGCGTCCAATTCCGCGTGTTGGTTGACGGTCAAGAAAAATTCAAGAGCCCGATCCTTCGCGGCGGCAATCCGCCCGTGCCGATTTCCGTGGACATCGCCGGCGGAAAGAAGTTGGAACTACTAGTTGACTACTCCGACCGCGCCGATGTGCTCGACCATGCCGACTGGCTCGACGCACGACTGATAAACTAGCCCGCAACAAAACTAATCACCACGGAGAATATCCAACACACCGAAAAAACCGAGCCAAATGGGAAAACTGAACATCCAGAAAAAAACAAACATCCAACATGAACCGAAAATAATAGCCGGGAGCTAACAGCTCCCGGAACGTGCGTTCCACAATCCCCATCGTCGACGCAATCACCATCCAATCGCACAACCGATCCACGCATCCGCCCCATATCGGAAACTTCCTCATGCTAACCCGATTGTACACGCTGGTTCTTATAGTTTTGGTTGCTTTATTATCATGTCTTGCATTCGACATATTAGGCATCATTATTTGCCCTATTGTCTTCACCATAGCGTTGTTTGTCGGCCGTTTTAATTCTCTGGCCCGAATCCTGTTGCTTCTAATCTGTTTCATCGTGCTCGTCGCTTTATCACTGCCAGCAG
>CAYWGR010000116.1:0-17669 GCA_964458015.1 uncultured Planctomycetaceae bacterium | reverse complement strand
ATTCGATAGTCAATTTCTGAATCGGAGATAAATAGAAACAGGCTATCGTAACCTTTTTTGCGACATTCAGCTAGACTTGGAAATTGAACACCCTCTTCATGGCAGCCGGATCCGCAGCCGTCCCAATTCTGCGGTAATCATTGCTCCCAAGGCAAGCTCGGCTCCATGCTCAGCGAGAACTTTCCGGCAAACGGCTGCTTGTTGATGAGCGGCAATGCCAACCAGCCGAAGAATGCCATGATGCGGTTGGCCTCGCAATATGGCCAATTCACCAAAATCTTTATCCAGTGTCACAAGCACACGGCCTTGGTTGTGGGCAATCGCAAGGATTTCTTCATCGCCCGGATCGTTAGGCCAATTTCCCGACCAATCGACGTCATGTCCAGCGATTTCCAATTCATGCCGTGCTTTCCCCCAAACGCAACTGTCCAAGAGAATTTTCATCATGCCGACTCGATCAACAGCGGTTCAATGCGCTCATGGCCCACCAGACGCCTCGCATAGACAAGGCAGGCCCGCACGTCTTCCACTTCAAGCCAAGGATATCCCTCCAAAATGGTCTCAATCGTATCACCGGTCGCCAACATTCCCAGTACATGCTCGACCGCCAACCGATGTCCCCGAACAATCGGTTTGCCATCGAAAATCCGTGGATTGACCGTGATTCGTTCAAGGAGTTTCTGTTCGTCCATATCCGGCTCCAAGTCGCAGGTTAGAAGAATCAACGCGTATCGCTAAGCGAACTCTTATTATCTGAACTCGATTGACAGGCCGAATTACTCAGCAAGCGACACATGCGCGATAATGCTCATCATCGCTCTCGCCCCGGCTGTCTACCCCCTATAAATGGTATCATTTCAGATTAAGCAAGTCAATGTTTGCGGAATTGTGGGGCGGCTTGGCACAACGATATCACTTCTTCACTGGTTCCGATGTTTTGGCATTCTGTTTAGCTGTCAGATGCCGTTCCAACACCGTCTGAGCCCGGAGCCCGTTGTTTTCAAAGGTCAGGCCGAAATCGCCGGTCGAAAAACTGCTCAAAACCGGCGGCGCGGCAGGGCCTTCCTTCGGCTCGCCCGGATGACCGTATACGGTCGATTCCATCGTCTGATATTTCTCGTTCCAAACATATTTGCCGCCGGCAGGGCAAACCAGTTCCACGCCCCAAACCGCTTCATGAACCTTAACCGGATCGCGCTCGGGATAGAGACGCTTCCATTCATTCAAGATCGGCAAATTGCTCCAGCATTGCGTCTTCATCGTATTTTGATATTGTTGCCGCGTTATGGCGTTTACGATTTCGAGAATTCGGCTATCCACGCGCAGCGACACATTTTGCCCGAGCCACGCTTTCGCTGTTTTTTCGGCCGATTTCTTCTCTTTCTCGGCCGAAGTCTTATCGCGTGCAAGCCGCCGATCAATCGTCCGCTGAAGTATCTTTTCGCTCAATGTGACGGTCAACGCATCGCCGGAGGTCACATAATAAATAGCGATGTTTTCCAAATCATTCGGCACCGTATGTTTACCCTTCACCGGAGTGATGCGCACGTAGGGTTGCTCCTTGTACTTCAACGATTCCCATTGCACCAGCCCCGGGGCGCTTTGTTCGACGAAAGCTCTCGCACTAGTTAGAAAAACCGCGAGCTTCAACGGATTCGACACATCAACTTGTACGGCAATCGGGAACCGTGCCACATTTTTTTCGAGGAACTTTTCCGCTTTATCTTCGTCCACCTTCGCTAATTCCTTCCAAAGCGGATCGTCGTCGGCATAAACCGAAACCCAGCGGCCGATCCAACCGAGCGAGACCGCCTGCCCCATCGTCGAAGCAAAGTTTTCACCCTGCCGAATCCAACGTGATTCGCGGTTCAAGGCCATCATGAACTGAACCAACGCATCGTGGGGATCACCGTCGGTCGCCCCGTATTTTCCGCCTGTCGAAATGTTGATGAACTCGCGATAATCCGTATTCATAATCAGCGGCATCACCGTCAGATCGGCCCCAAGCTTCTGCTTGCTCAGGCTGATCCGCAAGGCAATCGGATCGAAACCCCAGCTCCAATTCCGCTGATAGCCGTCGCGCCAATTGCGATAGGAATCTGCTTCGATTTGCGTCACTTCATCCAACGGCGTCTCGCTAATGGGCGTCATGAAGTCGAGCGTGCCAAACGTGGACGAACTAACGCCCGACAACCCTAGCATCAACTCGCCGCCGCCCAGGATCGGCAAATCCGTATGAATCGGGCCCGGTTTCACGTTGTTTTTCACCAAGGCGTCCAATTGCGACGCCTGCAATTCGGCCAAAACCGCGCGGGCCCGCGTGCGACGTGAATCGGCAATCCGCCACCTCGGCCCGCACCATCGCCGAATCGTCGCATCGCTTAAGAATAAAAATGCCGACTCTTCCGAATCGCCCAAACGATAACGATTTCGGAAAAATTGATACTCCGGCAACGCGGCAATTGATTTCGATTTGTCTTTTTGCACCGCCGCCAACTGCTTCAACTGATAGATTGAATTCGTTACGATTACGACTCCATCCCCGTGTGCGATATAGCTTGAAACACTTCGGTCCGGCGTAAGAAAACCGCGATACTTCAAGCCGTCCACCTCTCCGGTCACAGGCTTGATGTCTTTCACTTGTGCAACCGCCAAGGCCACGCGGCCATATAACAAATTCTCCAGCATCGGCGGCTGGGGCGATTCAAAAAGCACCGCAACATCTGTCCCTATCGGAAAATACGGATCGGAACCCGTTAGAGCCACGCTCTTAACGAACGCCGGCCCCAACAACCGGGCAACCGTGCTCATCGACAGCCCAAGCTGCTTCTGATAACGCTCGGCAACCTTCGCATTTTCCGACCGCGGCTGCGCCAGCCGTAATACCGGCGTATCGTGTTTGCCCGCCTCGTCGGCCACCGCCATCGCCTTTTGAAAATCAGGGAAGAAAACCACATGCTGGTCGGCAGGAATCTTTTCAGCAAGCGGATCCAGTTTTGGCGTGGCATCCTTCAACAACGGCTTCCAATCGATTTCGTTGATCGTGATCCCTTGCAGCGTATCGATTTTTACCGGTTTTTCGCCGGTACGCGCATTGGGTAATTCACGCTCAAGCTGAAGGTTCTCACTCATAGCCCGGCTGCCGGTGAACAAATCGTAGGTCCGCGTCAGTTCATTGCCATTCGGACGCCAACGATTGTTGATTGCCGTGGCATCGTCGGGCTTTTGACCTTGTTCCAACCGAGCAAGCCGAACCTGATGCCGATACCACGCCGCGCCAGGAATGTCTTGGTTGCACAAGTACTGATAATAGGCGATCTTCTGCCGATAGAACGCCGCTTTGGCATCTTCTCGCGCCGCGGAGGAGGGAATCGTGAATTTCAAGACGGCCATGCCCTTCCATTCCGCATTCGGTACGACCAATTGGCCGGCAACTTCCTTGCCTTCCTCGGCGCGTGCAGCAACGCGCATGGAAGCAATGTCCGTCGAGGGAGAAAAATTCCACCCGTTCTCGCCCAAATACGCTTCACCCTTCCCATCCAACAAAATATAGGGCCGCATCGTTCGGTATTGGGCCCAACGTCGCCAATCAGGATTTCTCTGCCATGCAGGCAAATCCCCCTTTGTATATTTCAGCTCTCGAAGCGGAATATCATAATAAGCGTCCCCCGCTATCGCTGTTTCCGCCGATACAATTGCCGCAATCAGACAGAACATTCGCAAGAAAACGGACATCGCTATATCTCCTTAAGAGTTTTATGACCGTTAAATAGACGCCACGCGCATTCCGGTAGCAATAGCCACTGGCTATCGTAGTTTTGCCATCTGTCCGAATAGGCGAAACTATTGCGGACATATAACGCGAACGGAAAAGATTTTTTTCGCGGGCGAAACTGCCGTCACACGTCCAAGTTTCTCGCTTCCAGCGCGTGCTTCTCGATAAATTCGCGTCGCGGCTCGACCTTGTCGCCCATCAAGATGCGGAACAAGTCGTCCGCGGCGGTGGCGTCTTCCATTTGCACTCGCAGAAGCGTGCGATGGGCTGGATCGAGCGTCGTTTCGCGAAGCTCGTCGGCGTTCATTTCGCCAAGGCCCTTGAACCGGGTCACTTGAAGGCCTTTTTCGCCAGCGGCCCGAATGGCCGTCAACAGCCCTCGCAGATCCTCCAGGCCCGTGGCCAAATCACCGCGCCGCAACACATAACGAGGTTCCTCGATACCCGTCCGCTCTTGCGGAATCAGGCTGTCGATGGCAAAACCCATATCGCGCAGCGCGGCCAATTGGTTGTTGATCGAGCGGACTTCGTGCAACTCGACGATGTGCAGCTTGCTGTGCGCTTCGACAATCTCGCTCGTTTCGCCGTTCGTCTCGTCGGATAGATCCAACTCGTCGCCGACCTCTTGCTCTTGGGCTGCCACGAATTCATCCAACTTCTCGCGCGTCGTGAACCAATGTTCCTGCTGACCTAGGAATACGTGATAGATCGGCAGCCGTCCGGTGGCTGGATCGCGACGTGCGCCATGTGCCCGCAAGCTGATCCCGCGCCGCTCCAAGGCCAACAGCGATTCTTCCAACGATGCCAACGTGCGGCAAAGCTGCTCCATCTCCTTGCCCCGGATGATGCGGCCGTCGCCCGGCTCGAATTGGGCGTCGAGCAAACCGGCGTCGAGCAATTGAGTCTTCATTTCCTCTTCGGTCTGCACGTAGTACACTTCTTTTTTGTGTCGCACGCGGAACAACGGCGGCTGGGCCACGTAGACGTATCCACCCTTCACCAAATCGTACATCTGCCGGTAGAAAAACGTCAGCAACAGCGTGCGAATGTGCGAGCCGTCCACGTCGGCGTCGGTCATGATGATGATTTTGCTGTAACGGCGCTTGGATAAATCCATTTCATCGCCGATGCCTGCACCGATGGCCGAAATCATGCTCCGCACTTCTTCGTTGGCCAAAACCTTGTCCTCGCGCGCCTTGAAGGCGTTGATGATTTTACCGCGCAGCGGCAAAATCGCTTGGAACTCGCGAATACGTCCGCCTTCGGCGCTGCCGCCGGCCGAATCACCTTCGACCAGATACAACTCGCACTTTTCGACTTCACGGCTCGTGCAGTCGCGTAATTTACCTGGCAATCCGCCGCCGGAAAGCGCGCCCTTGCGTTCGCGCACAAGTTGCCGCGCCTTCCTGGCGCTTTCCCGCGCCTCGGCCGCCAACAACCCCTTTTGAATAATGATCTTGGCCGTTTTCGGATTTTCTTCCAGATATTTCGCCAAGTAATCGCCAACGGCCGAGTTGACGATGCCCTCGACTTCGCCGTTGCCAAGCTTGGTCTTCGTTTGGCCCTCGAACTGCGGCTCCGGCACACGCAGCGAAATAACCGCCGTCAAACCTTCGCGGCAATCGTCGCCGCTCGGCGCTAAATCCTTGTAAAGATTCGCCTTCTTACCGTAAGCGTTCAACGATCGCGTCAACGCCGCACGGAAACCGGAAACGTGCGTGCCGCCTTCCGTCGTGCAGATATTGTTCACGTAAGAATGCACGTTCTCGGTGAATTCACTGGAATACTGCATCGCAATTTCCAGACCGATGCCGTCGTATTCACCGGTAATGTTGATAATATCCTCATGAGCAGGCTCGCTCGCACGGTTCAAGTGTTCGACGAATTCCAGAATACCCCGCTCATAATGGAACGTCTCGCCGTCGCCTGTGCGCTGGTCGCGGAAAATGATTTTTACGCCGCGATTCAAAAATGCCAACTCTTGGAGACGGCGGTAAAGGATGTTGTATTGAAAATTCGTAACGGGGAAAATCTGCGGGTCGGGCTTGAACGTGGTTTTCGTCCCAACGCGGTCGGAACGCCCGATACGCCGCACATCGCCCGTCGGAACGCCTCGCTCGTACTCTTGTTGGAAAACATGGCCCTGACGCCGCACTTCCACCTCACACCACTCCGAAAGGAAGTTGACCACGGTCACGCCGACGCCGTGCAAACCGCCGGAAGTCTGATAGGCTCCCTTCTGGAACTTGCCGCCGAACTTCAATACCGTCATCACGCCTTGCAACGTCGAGAAACCGAGGTCGGGGTGCTGCTCGACGGGAATGCCGCGGCCGTTGTCTTCAACCGTGATCGATCCGTCATTGTTGATCGTGACCGAAATTTCCGAGGCATAGCCCGCCATCGTCTCGTCGATCGAGTTGTCGACGACTTCATAAACCAAGTGGTGTAAACCGCGCGACGTCGTGTCGGCGATATACATGCTCGGTCGCTCGCGCACGTGCTCGAGGTCGCTGAGGTGTTGCAGGTCCGAGGCATTGTAGTCGGCGTCGCCCTTCGTCGCTTCAAGGTGATAAACGTCCAGGTCGGGCGACGGTTTCTGTTCTTGCGGATCAGTAGACATAGGATTTCTATTCTCTAGGATTCAATGTTTCCGACGCGGAATCGCAAATTTTCGATCCCTTGGTCGGGCAGAAGCCCCGTAAGGCTTTTTATAATCTCACTTTTTTGAAAACTCAACTCTTGCATCACGATGGAATTGGCCACCACCACTTCCAACACGCCGCGACGCAACTGGCCCGGCCGCGAATACTTCGCCGCCAATGGCCCCGCCGCCTCGCGCCAGGCCTCGTCATAGGCCGCGGCACTCTGCACCCGGGCATACCCGCGCCGCGCCATCAATTCCGATAGCACATTGCCGATCGCTTGCGGTCCTCGTGCCATTTTCCCGATTCCTTTCGTCCGGTGCTCATTAGCACCACTTCCTTGGATTACTCCCGCGCCAACGGCATGATTACATACGCATAGCCGTCTTCCGTGGTGCACAATGCGGCGCTATCGGCATCGCGCAGCTCGATCGAAAACGTCTGCTCCGCATTCAGCACCTTCAGGAAATCACTCATAAAGCGCGGGTCCAACGTAATCCCAATATCGGCCCCATCATACGCAACCGGCAACTCGATGTGTGATTCGCCCATCTCGGCTCCGTGACCGGCCAGTAAAACCTTGCCGCCGCCGAACGTAAAGATAACGCCGCGGCGCTCCTCGCTCGTGACGATCATCGCTTGACGCACTGCCGCATGGAACGGCCCGACCGTCAAGTCAATCTTCGCCATCCCCTCGCGCCGTGGAAAAACATCGCGCCACTTGGGATAACGCCCCTCGACCAGCCGCGAATAAATCGTCGCCGACCCGCTTTTCACCAGAATGTCGTTGTCGCGCGCCGCCAACTGGATATTCTCTTCGTTGTCGCCCAACGCCCTCTCGATCAACTGCATGGTGCGCGTCGGAATAATCGTCATCTTATCGCCGGAAACGTGGCCACCGACCGACTGTGCCGGTCCTTCCTGCCTCGCCAAGCGTCGTCCATCCGTCGCCACGGCGATCAATCCGTTTTCCATAAGCTCGATCAACACGCCGCCCAACGCATAGCGGCTGCTCTCGTTATCCGTTGCAAACGCCGTCCGCCGAATCACTTCACGGAAGAACCGAGCGGGCATCTCATGGTACTTCTGTTCGTCAAATCCCAAAACGCTGGGAAATTCGTCAGGGTTTTCCGAAGGCAGATGGAATTCGCTGCGCTGGCCGCGGACCGAGATCTTTCCGCCGCTGCTCTCGATGCTTAAGGTTTCGTCGGAACTTTCGGCAAGAATTTTACCGAAACGATCGCGCGGCAAAATGACGCTGCCGGCCGCTTCAACCGTAAAACCAGGCACCGCAATGCGGATTCCCACCTCAAGGTCCGTACCCATCAGTATCGCACCGTCCGGCGTAACCTCGAGCTTCACATTTTGAAGGATCGGCTTCGGGCTTCTCGATGGCGCTACGCTTGCAGCCATTTGGAACGCATGTAAAAGTTTGTCGCGTTGGCAGATTGCTTTCATGGACTCGTGCTACCTTTCTCTTTCTTATATTTTCTTATTAGCAGCAGTATTAGTAGGACGGCGAGAAATGTTCATAAAGATCGCCGCGCGTTGTGCAAATGGTTTGTTAATCTGTAGTTAAGTGTGAAAACAAAGGGTTCGAAGTGAGTGGAAAAGCCGTTAGCGAATTGTTGAGTTGTTGTTAGAAAATTATTGATGGATCGCAGCTTTGAAAATCGAGTGAATACGAGTGTTGATGGATCTAGGTTGAGAGGAAAGTTGCCGACATCGAACCGTCACTTTTTCCACAGCTCCTTCCGTAATCGCTCGATCGACTCATGGATCGCGGGATCACTTCCGAAAAGTTCCTCTGTCTTACGAAAACTGTGTAAAACCGTTGTGTGGTCGCGTCCTCCAAAATAGCGGCCAATCTCCTCAAAGCTTGCTCCAGCATACAGATGGGCAAGATAAACAGCCACGCCTCGGCCCGCAACCAATGCTCGACGCCGCACCGGACTACGCAAATCGGTTAAACGTAACGAAAAATGCCGCGCCGTAGCCACGGCAATATCGTGCATGCTCGGTTGTTCTTTGCGGCTTCGTCCGGCCAAAAAACGTTTCGCGCCCTGCACGTCGATCGGCCGATCCTCCAATTGATCCGACATCACAAATTGCACAAACGCCCCAGCCAACTCCGGCACTGTCCCACTGAGTCCTTCGGCAAGTGCCAATGCGGCAGCTTCGGAAAGCTGCACATCTTGTAACGCTGCCAGTTGTTGCAAAATGGCCAATCGCGCCGGCTGACTCGGCGGCGATAATGCAACCGAAAGACCGGCCGTCAACCGGCTTTGCAATGCCGGCATCAAGTCAGGAAGCTCGGCCGGCGCTGCGGAAGCGGTAACGATGACCCAACGCTGTTCAGCCAGCAGAGCATCCAACGTATGGATAAACTCTTCCTGAGCGCTCAGCTTTCCTAACTTGCGCGTTGCTAATTGTCCCAGATCCTCAAAAACCAACAATTGGGCCGTGCGATACTTCTCTCGAAATTCTTCGACCGACTGGCTCTCAATCGCTTCGGCCAACTCCCGGGCGAAATCCACCGCCGTGGTAATCACTACTCGATCCCGTCGGTGACAAGCCTTCCACGCCGTCGCCAAACCATGAGCGACGTGCGACTTGCCTGTTCCACTTGGCCCAAAAAGAACCAAAGGATTGTAACCCGTCTCCGGCTCGTCCAAGACACAACGAATGGCGACATCGACCAGCCGATTCTCGGGCCCGGCGAAAAAATGGCACGGGGCCAAGGCCTGGCCACCCTCTTCGCTGGATTCGAGCGGTCTCCCCGGAAGGGGGATGTCCACCACGCTGTCCACCATGTCGGCTCCATTCTATTCTTGGAAACCAACATTGTAGCGTTTTTTCGCCTTGTTTACGAGATGGCTGTAGGCGATCTATTCTCTAAAAACCAGTGAAAAGAGAAAGAAAAGTACTGCTGGCTGGCAGCACCTGGAATGTTATGAAAGCCCCACCCAAATTTCTCACCAACCACTCGAATTTAGGATACCATTGTGGAGGGTATTTCATCAAACTGCCCCAATTGGTTGAGGTGGAAATTTCACCCATATGTGGTGGTTTGCTCATCCATTGATGGCACATCAGTTTGCTAAAAAGACTTGGCACAGGAACCAAAATGCCAAAAGATCCCACCGAAATAGCGGCAGATCGCATTTATGAAGTCTATTCGGCTGCCAACCCCATTGAAGCCCAAGCACTGTGTGCAGTTTTGGAGGAAGAAGCTATACAGGTGCAGATCGTAGGCGATCAGTTAGGAAGTGCCGCAGGTTGTTTGCCTCTGGGAGAAGCCCTAGAGCCACGTATCTGGGTACGGGAAAGCGATGTAAAACGGGCACGAGAGATTATCCAGGAGTGGACTAACCAACCACAACCGCAGTGGAATTGGCCGCCTCAAACGGATGAGGTGGAAGAGCCAGAGAGCGAGGATATGCCAAAGAAATCTTGTGGCCGGTTTAACTGGCTTTGCCAGGGTTGTGCAATCGTAGGTGCTGCCAGTATTCTGATTGGTACTCTTTGGGCTTTGTGTAATTGGGCGACAATCAGTAAATACCCGGAAACGGCCGAAGGTGTACTTGTAGGTGGCAAGCGACACTTTGAGAGCCATCCCACGCAACCGTTTGACAAAAATATCCCGATACCACGCCGACAAGCCTACAGTCTTTCCGTCCGCTATGAACTGCAATATGGTTTTGTCGTGGATGGCAAAGCCTACTATGCTACGGATCAAAATGGAAATATTGATAACCGCCATGTGCCGATCCATTATGATCCCCAGGATCCGGAGCAGAATGTTGTGGGGCCGATAATACGTCCTTGGACGATCCTGGCCTCAACATGGGGAATCGGAGCGTTTTTATTGCTTGCAGGATTTGGCTATCATAGGATGCCTGTGCGGCATAAGCTGGGAACCGATAACTAAATCGCCGATCGTTCAGTGCCGTTGATGACTGCCACGTAGAAATCCGCGCTACTGGCTCTTACCGCCGCGCCACGACTCGACTTGCCCCAAAACCTCGCGCATCGCCTGTAAGGGATCTGCGTGGTTCGCCTCGAAGTAGCGGGTGTAGTCGGCACTTCCGCCTACCGACATCTTGCAGTAGAAACGGTACATCTGCTGGCCCGTTCCCCAAGATTCCAAAAGATAATACGTTGCCCCCAACTCACGCAGACGGTCCTGAATCATGCGGTAAGGATCACCCGAGGAGATAGGATTTTCCGCGGCATTTCTCCCCATATTCGCCAACGCCGGCATCGGAGAGGTTCCGGTCGCCTGATAAGATGCGGGAATTACCGCCGTTGATGGCGGTTCCTGCAATAAATCCTTTTGAGCAACCGCAGCCGTTGGAAGCGAGCAAAGAGGAGCCGACATCGGGGCTGACGCGGAATCCCTTGCTGCGGCATTCGAGGGCACACCCTTTGCAAACCGCGGCGCTTCTTCCAAGGGCGCGGACGTTGAGGCGGCCACCGGCTCTAAGATCGCAGGCAAGCGGCAATTTTGAAGCTTCTTCAGCACTTCCGACCACGGAGCATCCGCCACGGCCCAAACCATCAGGCCGACGACGCATGCCAGCATCATCAGTGCTCGTCCTGCTGTACCTACCGACGAGTGCATAACCAGCAGCGCCTCCTTGCGCGCAGATGAACATCCTTGTTCGCTACCGGAAAGTCGGGATGATAGCAGTCTGAGGGGGTCCAGAGCAACGCCAATTTCGTGTACAATTTCTTCCATGCCAACTATTTATCTCGATCACAATGCTACAACACCAATCCACCCAGAAGTGGTGGATGCCATGACTCATTGCTACGCCGAGGTCTACGCCAACCCGGCCAGTGCCCATCGCCCGGGCCAGCAAGCCCGTTGCATGGTCGAGAGCGCCCGCGAAAAAATCGCCGCCATCCTTGATGTTGATCTGTCCCCTCCGCGTCGTAACCGAGTGATTTTTACCTCCGGAGGCACCGAAGCCAACAATCTTGCCCTCCTCGGCATCGCCCGAGCCGGTATCTCTGCTAGTCCTTCGGAAAACCAGCCTGGGATGAATGTAAACCGGCTTGGAGTAAATGCAAACAGACCGGATGTGAATGCAAATGGGTCAGGGATGGGTGCAAACCGGCCAGGGGTGAGTGCAAAAGAAAGCTCCCCTCGCCCGCTTGCGGGAGAGGGGCTGGGGGTGAGGGCGGATGACATTGCCACAGATCCCCTCCCTCCCCAAATCATCATCTCCTCTGCCGAACATCAAAGCGTGATCGAACCCGCCGAACATCTTTTAGAGCAAGGTTGGCGGCTCGACACCATCGGTTTAACCCCCCAGGGGGTCGTCCGCCTCGACCAATTCCAGCAACTGCTCTCCAGCCAAACCAAGCTTGTCAGCATCCAGCTTGGCAACCATGAAACAGGCGTTTTGCAGCCGCTCGCTGAATTTGCCGCGCTCTGCCGCAAGGCCGGTGTGCCGTTCCATACCGATGCGGTTCAGGTGGTCGGCAAAATGCCGGTCAGTTTCCGTGCGTTGGATGTTTCCGCCATGACTATCGCTGCCCATAAGTTCCGTGGCCCATTGGGCATCGGCGCATTGATCCTTCGCGACAGCGTGCCGCTCGTGCCCCTGATGTTCGGCGGTCATCAGCAGGAAGGCCTTCGCCCTGGCACCGAATCGGCCGCCTTGGCCGTCGGCATGGCCACGGCCCTGGAGCTTTGGCATCGCGAACAGGAAGAATACGCCCGACGGTTGGCTTCCCTGCGCGACCGGTTCGAGGCTCGCTTACGTTCAGAACTGCCCAACATCGTTGTTCACGGGGCCGAGGCCACGCGTCTTCCCCAAACCTCCAATATTGCCTTCCCTGACATAGATGGGCAAATTTTGCTGATGGCCCTCGACTTGGCCGGCGTTGCTTGTTCTGTCGGTTCCGCCTGTTCCAGCGGTTCGACCGAACTATCGCCAACCCTTCGAGCAATGAATCTCTCCAATGGCCTAGTGGCCTCCTCCTTGCGTTTCAGCCTCGGAGCAACGACCACCGAAGCCGAAGTGGACGAAGCCGTCCAATGCATCCATCACGTCTGCCGAGAAATCGGGGGGTAAGCTTTTCGGGATTTGTCACGTCAACAACTCAGGGTGAACACGGCTCAGCCATTCCATGAGCTCACTTTGAAGCGTTTGAGCCAATGTCCGCATTTCCTCGGCTTCTTGAATAGATACGCTGCCGGCCCGTTCATAGTCGCTTATGTTACGTTTTTTCCGAAAAGCATCCAAATGGACAATGGTTGCTCGATTACAACCAATGGTAAACGCCAGCGATTGAATGGCACGAAAGTGATGTGATTCGCGTGCAACGCGATATCCTTCGGCCGCTAGCCCTGCAAGTGCCGCTTGCAGGGCCGCATTGTAGGCAATAGCGAGTTGCCAATCCGAGCTGAGGCCTTCAGACTGGCAATCTTCCAAGTCGCGGTCAATAACAGTTAATAGATCGGAGATTTCTTCAGGGCTGGTCTCATGTTCCACCAACCAGCCGTTCTTGAGCCAGTCTTTTAAGCTCACTTGCATCACCAATTAAAAAAACTTTTTCTTTTCCCAGAACACTTCTCAAAAAATGGTGCCCGGCAGACAGTTTAGAACGAAACTCGTTGGGTGAATAGACCGTAGGATTCACTTCGCGGGCTAGATGCGACTGGGCATCTGCGAAGGCTGCTACTACTTCCTGGAACATTATGTCTCCGACAATAAGCACATCGATATCACTGTCTGCTTTTTGCCGGGAACTGGCCATCGAGCCGAACACAAATGCGATTCGGATTCTATCACCCAGCGGTAGCAAGGCGGCCTTCAGGACATCCGCCATCCCTGCCGTCTTGAGAATCAGAGCCTTGAGTTCCCCGAACACCGGACATTCCGTGTTGGCCTGGAAATAGATCTGCTTGTCCCGAGCGGTTCGCCGAATAATCCCCGCATCAGACAAAATCTTCAGTTCCCGTTGAATAGCTCCTTGCCCGCCGCCCGACATGCGCACAATCTGACGAAGGTAGAATGTCTGATCTGGATGGCCGTATAAGAGGCCAAGCACCGCCCGGCGGTTTTTTGAGAAAAGAGTTTCAGCCAACGGATTAGTTTGCAAAATTGTACTCATATCTAGTACGATTGTACTATTTATTGGTACATATGCAAATGTTGAATTAGAAAGCTTGTCAATGTTTCCCCCAACCAGCTTCCATCAGATTGGTCACGTAAAACGCAAAGCCAAAAAAGGCGATGGCCACTAAAAGTCCGCCCAAGGCCCCAACAATCAAACATCCGCATCCACTCCGCGGCACTTCACCCGGCTCGCGATGGTAACCTGGAAAAGTGGCCATTTATTCCTCCTATGCCAGTGCTTTCCAACCACATGCATCATAGCAACCAGCCGGGTTGCCCTAATAGTAGAATCAAAGAATGTAATCAATACCCCACTATAGATGCATAAACAGAGCCTGCAATCGTTAAGACCGTTAAATTTACCCCATTTAGTCTCATTTAACTCCACCGGACCGGTCGAAAATGGTAGTGTCTGTCGGTTCGTCTTGTCCTTATCGCCCTAAACCTCTTCAGAAAAATGCTGTCCATGAATCCACTTCGATTGGCCACTTGGTGGGCAACCGTCGCGGTTGTTCTGTGTTGCAGCTTCGCCTGCGGGGGTGAGGTCCGTGTAGTCGGTACGCCTCTGACAGCTCGCAACTGTTGTGAAGGTCCGGCGCCGATGGCGGTCGATTTCGGCGAATCCAAACCAGGTCCGAGCGCCGGCGATGCCTGGCTTTCCGACGATCCCAAAGTATGCCCTGCCGCCGTGCTTCCGCCGTTGTTCACCTGGGCCAAACGCCCTCTCTCCAACGACTGGTACGTGCGATTCGACTACCTGGATTGGTCGGAATACGATGGCAGCGAAAATATCGTCAACGAAAACGGCACTCTCTACACCTTCGGTTATGTCCGCACCGATCGCGCCCAACGGTTTCGCGCCGAATTGTTCGACGCAACCGTGCATTTCGACGGCACCTTCTTAAACGACAGCCAAATAATCTCGAATACGAAATATCTGGGATTTCGCACGGAATATGAGTTGCTTTGGGATCTGAATCCGGCGGGTTGGCCCACCTTCAACTTCTTCACAGGCATCGGCACCCGCTTTTGGATTCGCGACATTCTCGACGGATACATCGACACGCCTGGGAATTATTCCATCGGCTTTCAAGAAACCTGGTGGACGCTTTATCCCTATGTCGGCCTTGAAAAGAGATGGACGAATAGCACCGGTTGCGAGCTCTTTCTCACGGGCCGGTTGGGATGCACCGCCTTCACCCAAAAAACCACCACCGAAGAAGGCGTCGGCACCTCACATCCCAATACCGACCTCACCGGGCAGATCGAATTCGGTCTTCGCTATGATCATCTCTTGGCCTCCGTATATTTCGAAGGCATGACCTGGGCCGAGTCCTCCTCCTTGGACGGAGTCTTCAAACCTTGTTCGCAAATGTTCACCACGGGCCTCAAGCTGGGCTTGAGCTTCTAAAAAGGATCGCCGCGGATGAACACAACACGAACAACTACCGCACGCTTAACAATCCTCGGCTTGGTTCTTATTGCCGTGATCGCCGACGTGGGTGCTTGCCTCGGCCAACAAACGGAAACCGCGGAATCCCAACAAGTTCCGCAACCGCAAGCTTCCGACGACATTACCTTTTCGCAAGATCCGACGCCGCCTGCTCCCAATCCGGGCGATCAGCCCGATTACTGGATCGAAAGCTTGCAGCAGCCCGCGGGGTTTGCCTTTTACACCCGGTTCGACTATCTCCAGTGGAACACCCGCGACAACGGTGTTACCAGGGATAGCGACAACGGAGCCTTATACACTCTGGGATATCTGCTCGCCAAGGATGCCGAGCGTCTTCGTATCGAATTATTTGCTGGAAACATGCCTCACAATAGTTACTACAATGACCAGCAGGTCCATTCCAGCGTCGATCATCTCGGCGGGCGAGTCGAGTATGAATATCTCTGGGACGTGAATTTTGAAGACTTGCCGCCCTTTACACTGATCGGAGGCATCGGCACCCGCGCGTGGAACCGCAGTATTCACAACTATTTCTTCCCGCCGGACGAAATCATATCAGGCTATCGTCAAACCTGGTGGACGATTTACCCCTATTTCGGCTTTGAAAAGCATTGGCTCCGCGATAGCGGGAACGATTTCTACATGTCGGGCCGGTTTGGCCTGACGGCGTTTAATTATATGTTTATGCCTGAATCTTCTTCCACCGTACCGGCGTTCTATCCGCAGGCAAATATGACCGGCCAATTCGAGCTTGGCTGGCGTCGGAATCGTTTCTTCCTAGCGGCCACTTTTGAAGCAATGACATGGCAGAAATCCTTCGATGTCCATTACCATGGTGACTCCAGTTCTGCAACACACTATTACCCAAGCACCCAAATGTACACGACCGGCCTGAAGCTCGGGCTTCTCTACTAAACCATTTCTCCTTTCCCCTTCCTTCTTTGGCAGTTTTTTTTTAAGCTGTCTTCCATGAGGTCGCATATTTCGGGCTTAGGGCGATTGTTCGGGCGCTTCCCGGCTTACTTCTACCATCCCTGCATGACAGGCGAGTGGAATTTAGGCCTGTCGAGGGGGAGCTATCGGTGTTTTTCGCCCCCGGGACCTATAATATCTCCCGAGATAGGGGGGAATTTCAACCACGAAGATCGCCTCTCTCGCCTGGAAGCCATTTTTTTTCTTTCGCAACACCCACAAACCAGCCGAAAACTAGCCCAGTTGGCCGGCTTGGCGGACGGCACAAAAGCGCGTACACTTATCCGATCCTTAAATCGGAGGTACGATACACAAGGACATGCATTTCGCATCGAGGAGGTGGCAGGCGGGTACCAGTTGATGACGCGGTCGAAGTTCGCCCCATGGCTCCGGCGACAACACTCCGCTACCACGGAGGTTCGGTTGTCCGCCCCCGCCATGGAAACCTTGGCGGTTGTGGCCTACCGACAGCCCGTGTTGCGAGCCGATATCGAAGCGGTTCGCGGCGTGCAGTCGGGCGAAGTACTTCGACAGCTCATCGAACGTGATTTGGTTAAAATCACCGGTCGATCCGAGGAACTTGGCCGCCCCTTCCTCTATGGAACCACGAAACATTTCCTCCAAGTATTCGGGCTCCGCCATTTAGAAGAACTTCCTCGTGCCGAGGCCTTGCGTGCAGGCCAAACCTCGACACCACAACAAAACGATACGTCGAACGATTCAAATAACGGTATAACAAATCCATTCAACCCAACTTCAGAAGCGGAAGAGGAGACTAACGTGAGAACCTCCATGATCACCAAACCTCGGCGCAGCTCGGCGACCGAGAGCAACAGCCCCACGGGAATTCAGCCTCGTCGTGACGAGCGGTTCGCCAATCCCGAAATCTTCGCCAAAGGTGATGAAGACGAAGAAGAGGAAGACGACGAACTCGACGACGACGAGGATCTCGACGAAGAGTTTGAAGACGAGGACGATGAAGACCTCGATGACGAACCCTGGGAAGAGGTGGACGACGATGATGAGGATCTCGACGACGATGAAGACGAGGACTGGGACGAAGACGATGATTGGGACGATGACGATGACGACTGGGACGATGATGAAGACGAAGATGAAGAGGAAGATGTCGAATAGTTCCTCCAACCGTCTTGCATGAACCGGTGGGATATGCCCGCCGCGATTCAAAAAGCACGTCGCCACTGATTTTGCATTTCAACCGCTTGTGGTTTCGCCATCCAAAGATTTGCGAAACCACGGCGGTTTTTTATTGGTTCGGTTTCTTGTCAAACGCCGATCCCACCGGCTGCCGAAGAATGTAAAACCATAGTGCCGCCGCCGCTAACAGCAACAGCAGGCTCACGTTCTGTGAAATGCTCATCCCCGTGCCGAAAACCGCTGCCTCGTCGGTGCGCAGTCCTTCGATCACGAAGCGGGTGACGGGATAAATCGACATCATCAACGCGAACACCGCGCCGTCGCGACGGCGGCGATAGAGGTCGAAGATCAAAAGAATCGCGCACAAGATAGCTCCGTCGATAGTGCTGAAAATCTGCGTCGGATGAACTGCCAAGCTGCGCGCCGGCGGATCAATGGCCGGAATCGTGACGGTTGCCCCTTGGGACACGTGTAGATCCAAGGGCAACTGCTGAAAAAACGCCTGATCCAATAGCCCATAAGCCGGCCCTGTCGCG
>CAYWGR010000115.1:1613-17827 GCA_964458015.1 uncultured Planctomycetaceae bacterium | reverse complement strand
CCAAGATCAATTTTTCCCGAAAATCACCAGGTTTTTAGCAGTCCAGGCCGGGGGTAAGGGCGGCCGGCAGCGGTCAGCGGTCAGCCATCAGCCATCCGCCGTCAGCGATCGAAAAACTGCCATTCTCTCACCTCTTCACTATCCACTTCTTCCCTGCCCCCTGACCTTTCTTCACTATCCACTAGCCACTAGCCACTAACCACTTGTTCCGCCCCCTGCCCTCTTGCGGAAAAAGCCCGAAACGCCAACAATGATCTCACGAACCCGACATCTTTGCTTGAAAGGAATTTGGCATGGCTGGAATCCCCGTTCTCATGGCCGAAGGCGACTGCGTCGCCCGCGCGTGGGAAAACGCCCTGGTATTGCTCTACAACCAGGGCTGCGACATCAAAACCCAATACGACAAGCCCGATGATCCGCCCAGCAAGGATGCCACCATGATCATCACGGTCCACGACCCCGCGGCCGAACCGTTGATCCACCGCGACTTCCCCGGCGGGTTCGAGGAACTCGAGGAATACGTCATGGAGGTTTGCGAAGGCATCAAAGACCATTGCGTTCGCAACCCCAACGATCCCAACGACACCCGCTGGGAATACACCTACCATCAGCGGCTCTTCAAGTACGAAGTGCCGACATTCCAGCCGACCGACCAGATCGAGCACGTCTGCCGCCAATTGGCCGACGCCCCCTACACACGCCGGGCGCAAGCCATCACCTGGAAAGTCTGGGAAGACAACGTCTGCTACGATCCCGCCTGCCTGCAAAGCATTTGGTGCCGGATCACCTTCGACGAGGGCAGGCCGCTCTTGAACATGAACGTTCGTTTCCGCTCGAACGACGCCTACAAGGCCGCCTTCATGAACATCTTCGCCCTCACCCGGTTGCAAACGAAAATCGCCGCCCGCGTCGGCGAACTGTCCGGCAAGGCGATCGGCCTAGGACGCTACTGCCACGTGGCCGACAGTTTCCACATCTACGGCTCCAACCTGCCCGAGTTCAAAGCAAGGTTCTTAGGCGCGATCGAAAAACGCACCTTCGACAAACGCACCATTCGCTACGAAGACGTTTCCGACATCATGAAAGCCGCCCGCCCCGCAATCCTAGAAAAAGCTCGCCGCATGGGGCGAACACCTGGATAAAGCCGCAACCACGGAAAGGTGCAATGGTACTTTGTTGGTCAAAACAAGCAACTCGTGTCGTGAAGCCGCTCGGGCTTGCCCGCCGAGTTGCTTAACCAACACCCACGGCATGTAAGCATCTCCGATGCTTCATAATATTCTTATTCCGACTCCCATCAACATTTACTACGATCAATACGTTCCGCAAATCGCTTGCGGCTTCGCAAACGCCCTGCCCTTCTACCTCAGACCGTAGGGCGGGTCAAGCAAAGCGATGGCCCGCCAAAACGAAATATCTTATAGAACAGATTGTGATTATCGAACTGGTACATTCTCAAAACGGAAAACCTCTCGCCGACCATCAAAGCCTTCGTGCAGCGTAATTTGTAATTGAGAGGTCTTGATGGTCGCACAACGTACTCTATGCACACCAACTAAGGCTCGTTTTGGATCGGCAACCGGAGGCAAATAATCGGTGCCGAGCGGGTTGTAGTCATGAATGCTGCTTGATCCTCCTCCTTTTTTCAACGTATCTCCTTGTCGGAACGTCATCTCCGTTAGCGCGGGCATACCATTGGGGCCAGCCAGTTCCACCGGTCCAGTACTAATACCCTCCATCGTTCCCGAATTCAGTTTCTCCACCAGATAAACAATTCTCACAATCGGTACGGCATTAAAGACTGAAGCGTTGGCTTGCTTATCAGTTGCTTTCTCAAATTGTATGACCTGGGATACGGACAACAGCGTAACTCTGACATTGCCATGTTCCTGACTTGCGGAGTAAGAACCGATCGACGGAGAAGCTGGATTAGCAGGCTCCGCGGCAAACAAGCTAGACTGAAGAAGAACTGAAAAGACAACCGCACTAGCTGCTGTAAAAACACAAGACTTGCTTGGAAGCATTAAGCATTCTCCTTGGATGTTGGTTAAACCAAATGCCTGCCCCTCACACTTTGGCAATACGCCAACCATCCTACCACCCCAAGCAATTACCACAAGTGGCCACGGCTAGATAGGTGCAGTAAAAGATTATGGCAGATTGTCCGCAGACCGCAAAATGCACAACAGTTTAGCGGCCGACGGAACGTCGGCCCTGTTGTCAAGCCGCCATCCCGGTGGCAGCTAAACATCACAGCTTATCCAACTTGACCACAAGAAATTACTGCGCCCGGCTAGATCTCCACAAACGGAAACTACTCCCCTGCCCTGCCCCCTTTTCCTCAGGTCACAACCAGCCGCACCGCCGCCACGCCCGCCAACGCCAAAGCAAGAATATCAAAGAACCGCTGCGGGATCCGAGCCAAAACATAAACGCCCAACAGCGCGCCGAGAATCACGACCGGCGCCAACACCGCCGAGAGCGGCAGCATCTCTGGCGTTAGCATGCCCATCATGCAATAGGCCGGCACTTTACTGGCATTCAAAATCAAAAAGAACCACGCCGCCGTGCCGATGAACTGGTGCTTGTTGAAATCCTGGCTCACCAAATAGATGCTCATCACCGGCATGGCCGCGTTGGCCACAAACGTGGCAAAACCCGCCATGAATCCGGCCGATGCCCCGAACCACCAACGATGCGGCAAATGCTCCCAGTCGAACCACTGCCGACAAATCTCCAGCGCGAGCATACCCAACACCAAAACGCCGATCACCGGCCGAAGCTGGTTGCCTTCCAGGTAGATCAATACGAAATAACCCGGGATCATGCCCGTTACAACATAGGGCAACAGCCGTATAAGCCGTCCCCAATCGGCATGGCGGCGAAACCATGCGACAGTAAACACGTCGCCAACCAAAAGCATCGGCAAAATCGCCCCGACCGAAAGCCTCGCGTCGTCCGGGTAGGCCTCGGTCATCAACAGAATCGCAGGAATCGAAACGCCCGGCAGCCCCGTCTTCGATAGCCCAACCAACAATGCCGACAACGCAGCAAGTAAATACGAAACAAACGTCATCCAACGCCTTTACAAATTATCAGCCGAAAAAACACTGCGGACATCGAGAAAGCATTTCAAAACCGCAGATCAACGCAAATAAACGCAGATGTTTTTCACATGGAGTTTTACTTCCAATTCCTTATCCGCGTCCATCTGCGTTCATCTGCGGTTCCCTTTTTATCTCCTGCTTCTTTCCTTCAGCCAAGGAAGCGTTTCCCGCAGTTTTTTTAATTTCTACTTCTTCGCCATCGCCGTGGTCAAAATCGCCGCCGTCGATTCGCGCATGATCCGAGGATCGACCGGTCGCCCCTCGAGCAGGCACTTGCGCACTTCCTTGCCGGAGATGAACACAGGCTTTTCGCCCTCATGGTTCTCCATCAAGTCCACGCGGCCGGCCGACTCGTAGTAGGCGGCGAAACCGACCTTCAGCGGCTTGATCTTCAAACTGCCATCCACTTGGTTGAAAATCTCCTGCGCGTCGAAATCACCCCAGATCGGCGAACCGTCATGATACGGCGCGTCGGCGTGCTTCCGACCAATGATGATGTCGGTAAAACCGAAGTTTTGCCGATAAATTGCGTGCATCACCGCTTCCTTCGGTCCGCCGTAGAACATTTTAATGTCCAGGCCAAGCAGGATCACGCGATCCGGCACCGATTCGCGACGCGGCCCCCACAGATCCGGATCGCTGTCGCCGTCGCCCAGCGAACGATTCTGAATCAATGCTTCGTAGGTGTGCATCCGAACGTCGGCATCCACATCGTCGCCCTTCGTTTCGCCGATCAGCGGGTTCAAGCAAGCGCCGGCATTATGCCCCGCGCGCAACAACGTTTCCAAACCGTAGACCAACGCATATTCGTGCGCGCGGTGCAACGGATTGCGCGTTTGGAACGCAACGACGCGATTCCAACCCTTCTGTGCCAAAAACGCTCGAACCTCGCGCGGCGATAACACATACTTTCCAAACCGCGGATCCTTCGGCTGCGGCAAAACGCGAATCCGCCCGCCCAGCAAATGCGTCTTGTCGGCGTCGCCCTTCAACACCATGTCGCCGCCGGGATGATCCGTCCGCTTCGTCAAATAAACGCATTCCAGGTACTTCAATTTATCCCAGGGATAAACGTCGGTAACATCGAGCACGGCCACAACCTCGCCCGCACCGTTCACCAACGCCACTTGTTGCCCCGCGTGAATCCGCTTGGCCGTCTCTTCCGTAACAGGCAGCGCCAACGGAATCGTCCACGAATATGTCTTGCCGTCGTATTGAATGACTGCATTATCAAGTACACGGTGATAGGCCTCGGAATGCATCGGGCCATCCAACGGACTCAGCCCGCCGTCGCCCAACCGATAAACGGTCGATAGATCAGCATCCGAAACAGGCACCTGAAGCAGCGTTTTCGCGTGAACCAAAAAATCCGCGACCGCATCAGCCGGCACGGTCCAACAAACAGGTTCCAACAAGCCTCCATGAGCGGGCACCAGAGAAGTCATTCCTAAATTCCTTTTGTGAAAATGGGTGAGATAAGCGGTCAATCTTAGCGAGAAAGCAAAGAAAATGCCATCCCGCACGAAAAGAATGCACCGGGAGAACATAGGCAAGACAGAAAGGAGAGGCAATCCCCGGGTGTCATCGGGCAACTTGCTTCGCGGTCAATAACTTCCGCAATTCATCGGGCCGATTCGTCGTAATGCCCGCTACCCCCCAATGCAACAACGTCTCCATCAGCTTCGGATCGTCGATTGTCCACGTCCAAACAACGATTTTTCGCCGTTGTAGCTCCGCCATCAATTCGGCCGTCAGCATGTTGTGATCTAAATCGACGAAATTCGCATCACACTTGCGGGCGTGCTTAACAATCCAATCGGCACGCCAACGTGGTTCGATTTTTTGCCAACCTTTGGTGTCGCCGCACAACAAACCGCAAGACAATCGCGGCTCTAGCGTCCGAACCGCCTTCACCTCGTCTTCGTGGTAACAGATCACCGCAGCCCGATCTATCATCTGGGCCTCGCGAATAACCTGGACCACGCTCTCCGAAATGCCCTGCTGCTTGATCTCGACCAAAGCCTTGCAGGACGTGCCTTTTAGCAGAGAAAGAAATTCCGCCAACGTAGGGATCTGTTCCTTAGCAAAAGCGGCGTCTTTCCACGTGCCGGCATCCAGCCGCTTGATCTCGGCCAGCGTAAGCTTGGTCACCTCGCCCTTGCCGTTGGTCGTTCGATCGACCTTATCATCGTGCATCAACACGATCGCACCGTCGGCCGTCCGATAAACATCGCATTCGCACCAGTCGGCCCCAATCTCGATCGCCTTGCGCGTCGAGGCCAAGGTGTTTTCGGGAGCAATGTGTGAGAAACCCCGATGGGCAATGATTTGAAGGGCCTGCCGCTCACCGGAATCACTCGCCATGACAACCATGACACCCACCAGAAAATAGCCCAAAAAAACCGCCAAAATGCCCCTGCCCAACATGACCAGAAACCTCCGGTTTCAAGGTGTCCGCATCCGATTTTCGCCCGACGGCCCCCCAACTCGAATGAACTATAGATCCTTGATGCCCAAGTTATCAAAAAACCAATGATTATGCGACTAAATATGGTACATCTGCTCGTTTTGCTCCTTTGCACGTTCGAGCAAATCGGCCAACGTAATGCCCCCAAGCATCTTCCGCTGCATCGCCGAAACTTCCCGCCAAGTCTCCATAAGCACCTTCACCGCCGGCGAATCAGGCGAAGCGCTGCTCGTCTGCGAGCCCTCTTCCGTCGATCCGTCGATCACCTCCATCACATGCCCTAGCGAAATCTCCTGCGGCGGTTTCAGAAGCTGATAGCCCCCGGCCGCCCCGCGAATGCTTCCAACCAAACCGGCCCCTTTTAATTGCAGCAAAATCTGGACCAGAAACCGGGGGGGAACATCGTGACTTTCGGCGATCCGGCGAATCCGAACCGGCGTCCCCGACCCATATTGGGAAGCCAGTTCCAACATCGCAATACACGCATACTCAGTTTTCGCAGAGATTCTCATAAGTACTCCAAAATAATATCAATCAATTGTACTTAAGTTTCTGAACAATGTCCAGTATACAAATTAGGGGGGTATAAGTACTGCAAAGTCGCCAAAAGTTTCCGGTAGGGCGGGTCGAGCAAAGCGATGGCCCGCCTTGAACTCTTGGAAAAATGGCCCCCCATCGCTTCGTCCAACCCGCCCTACGCTTTCTTTGCTTCACCCAGGATGACGCTTCCTCCATGCTTAAAGACTCTGCAAGTTCCCCTAACTTGCCCGCCGTGCTTTTTTATGTGAAGCGGGCTAACTTGCCCGCCGTGCTTATCAGCAAGTGAAGCGGGCGGGCTTGCCCGCCGTGTTTGTTAGTCGTTGCATACCATGGCCATAAAGCACCCCGCTTCACCTTCCTTCCCGCATCCTTCAAAATCCGCCCCCGCATCCCCCGCCCCTCCTACTTGACCGCCACCAGGGAATCCGTCACCATAGCGGACTGCGGAACTGTATTGCCTGTCGGATAACCAATGTCGTAATCGCCGGAAGCCAACAGCTCCCGGAAGGTGCGCAAGTCTGAAATTTCCCTCCAGCTCCCTGCCACTGTCTCACGACATTATCTTTCTGACAGCCAATAAACACTCAATCTTGGTCACTTTCTCTCCAATGAGGCGACGGCAAACATGGCACAGAAGGCGTATCTGGCAGTAGATATGGGCGCATCCAGCGGGCGGCATGTGCTGGGACATTTCGACGGCAATAAGCTGAACCTCGAAGAGGTCTATCGTTTTGAAAACGGCCCCGTCGAAGTTGCCGGTCGACTCTATTGGGATTTCCTCGGTCAATGGGACCATGTTCGCCAAGGCTTACGCGCCGGCGCCGCTAAATGTTCCGATATCGTCAGCGTCGGCGTTGATACGTGGGGCGTCGATTTCGGACTCCTGGGACCAGGCGACGAACTGCTGGGCAACCCCTATCATTACCGCGACGCTCGAACCAACGGTATGATGGAAAAAGCATTCGGCATCGTCAGCCGAGAAGAGATCTTCCGCCATACCGGCCTCCAATTCATGCAGTTGAACACCCTCTATCAACTTCTCGCCATGAAACTCAGCGGCTCCCCGCTGTTAGACATCGCCGAGTCGCTCCTGATGGTGCCCGATCTGTTCCATTGGTTGCTCACGGGCGTCAAATGCAACGAAATGACCGAAGCCAGCACCAGCCAATTCTACAACCCCATCAAGGGCGATTGGTCCACCGAATTGCTGAGCAAATTCTCGCTTCCCACGCGCATCTTGGGCAAAATCACCCAGCCCGGCACGACCTTGGGCCCTCTGCGTCCCAATTTGGTCGCCGAATGCGGCCTCAGCAAAACCAATGTCGTATTGCCCGGTACGCATGACACAGCCAGCGCCGTCATGGCCGTGCCTGCCGCCAGCAAACCCGGCCAGCGCCCCGATTGGTGCTACATCAGCCTCGGCACCTGGGCCCTCATGGGCATCGAGTCGCCGCAACCCGTCGTCAACGATGCCGTGCTAAAGCTCAACTTCACCAACGAAGGCGGCGTCGGCGGAACAACCCGCTTGCTCAAGAATATCACGGGCTTGTGGATGGTTCAGGAATGCCGGCGCGTTTGGAACCAAGCCGGCGCTAACTTGGATTGGGACGCCCTGACCCAATTAAGCATCAACGCCGCGCCGTTGCGCTCATTCATCAATCCCGACGCCCCCGCCTTCGGCGCGCCCGGAGACATGCCCGAAGCCATTCGTTCCTTCTGTCGCAAATCCGGGCAAACCGTGCCCGAAGACAAGGGCAGCGTCTTGCGATGCGCCTTGGAAAGCTTGGCATTCCGCTTCCGCCAGGTGTTGGGTATGTGCGAAGAGCTCAACGGCGGCCGCATCGAAACCATTCACATCGTCGGCGGCGGAACCAAGAACCGGCTCCTGTGCCAGTTCGCGGCCGACGCTTGCGGACGCCGCGTCGTCGCCGGCCCCATCGAAGCCACCGCCATCGGCAACGTCATGATGCAGGCCGTCGCTGCCGGCGACGTCTCCTCCATCGCCGAAGCTCGCGAAGTCATCCGCCGCAGCTTCCCCGTCGACGAATACACCCCCAAGAACGTCGCCGCTTGGGATGAAGCCTTCGAACGTTATCTCAAAGTCGTCAGCTAAAGCTTCCGCTGATAACTGATTACTGACAACTGATTACTGAAACTCAATATCCCGGAGCAACACACAATGATTCGCGTCGGTATCGCAGGCATCGGATTCATGGGCATGACCCATTTCAACGCCTATCAGAAAAACCGCGGCGTGAAAGTGGCCGCCCTTTGCGAAAATACCTTCCCCGAACGGTTGGCGGGCGATTGGCGCGCCATCAAAGGCAACTTCGGCCCCCAAGGCACCATGATGGACCTCTCGGGCATCGCCCGATACTCCGATTTCGATGCCATGTTGGCCGATCCGAACTTGGACCTTATCGACATCTGCCTGCCTCCGGCCGCCCATGCCGATATGGCCGTCAAAGCGTTCAAAGCCGGCAAACACGTCTTTTGCGAGAAACCGATTGCCCTGAATCCGGCCGACGCCACCCGCATGGTCCAAGCCGCGAAAAAAGCCGGCAAACTGCTTTCCATCGGCCACGTGCTCCCGTTTATCCCCGAGTATCGCTTCGCCTACGACGCCATCCAAAGCGGCAAGTACGGCAAAGTCCTCGGCGGACATTTCAAGCGGATCATCTCCGATCCCACCTGGATGACCCATTTCTACGATCCCGACAAATGCGGCGGGCCAATGCTCGACCTGCACGTCCACGACGCCCATTTCATCCGCGTCGTGTTTGGAATGCCCAAGGCCGTTCACAGCGCCGGCACGATGCGCGGCGAAGTAGTCGAGCGGTTCTCCACCCAATTCATCTTCGACCCGCCCCGCATGGTCACGGCCACGAGCGGCGTGATCGACCAACAAGGCCGCCCCTTCACCCACGCCTACGAAATCTACTTGGAGAAAGCCACGCTGCTGTTCAACTACGCCGCCATGCCCAAGGCATCCGACGTCGTGGTTCCCCTAACCGTCTTGCTCGACAACGGTAAGATCCTGCGGCCGAAACTTGGTTCCGGCGATATGTGCGATGCGTTCGTCGCCGAGATCGGCGAGGTCGTTCGCGCCGTGAAGAACAACACCCCTTCGCCCCTGTTGGCCGGCGATCTCGCCCGCGACGCCGTGATTCTTTGCCAGAAGGAAACAGAATCCGTCATCAAGGCCCGCGCAGTGAAAGTATAGAAAACATATCACAGCCTGATAGGAAACAGAGGCCCTGCCCGTGTTGTTCATGGGCAGGGCCTCTTCGATTGAGCAATGTATCCAGAATCCCGCTTATACGGATTCCAGTTCAAAACCACGATGATCTTGCCAAACTTGAATGTATCGACCATTCAATACGTTCGGCAAATCGCTTGCGGCCTCGCAAAGGCATCACCGCGCAACTCTGAATTGAAACTCATATTATCGCGGATTACCGCCGCAACATTCTATTTTTGCGAAATACGGCGCGCATGACGCCACTTCTGCCACGCAAAACCGCCGAAGCATGAGCCGGCAATCGAGATCATCGCCATGGTACTCGGCTCGGGTACCACTTTGGCATGATCCGACATCGCCGAATAAAGCGTATTGGCAATCGCAGCCATCCCCGCATCGTTCGGATGCCCATAATCGCCCATCGTGATGCCGCTCTTGCTCATATCCACGAATACGCGGTGCATGGGATCATCCGCACATAGTTCTTTTTTAATGTCATCGACGTCCTTATTGGCGCCAAGGATGTAGCTGGTCAGAAAAATGTTGGGATTGCTGCTCTTCTTCAGATCGGTCAACAATGTTTGTAGGTTCGCCTTCATCTGATCGTTCGTAACGCTAAGATTCTCGCCAAACTGCACGACGACAATGTCGGCCTTCCAGTTCATCTGTTCTTGAAGTAGAGAAGTTGTGTAGCTTGCGTTTCTCTCGAAGATATTCGCGATATTGACCACATTCGCATCGCCCGTCACAACCGGATCGCCGTAGTTGGCCGGCCGATCGGTCGGATCAATCCTAAGCGTGTTGCCGGTTTCGGAATTAAGCTTCCCGGCAAGCAGATGAACGTAGTCTTTCGACTGCTCGCTGGCGGCCATGCCCCAATTGTTCGGCCAATAGACCCCACCGTCATTCCTCGGCGGGTGCAGCGTAATGCTGTTGCCAAGAAAAAGAATCTTGTTGGCCTTCATGTGCTCAAGATAATAATCCGTCGCCCGCGCGAACGAAGAGCCGGCAAAAATACAGGCGAACAACAGAACATATCGAACGACAAAAGATTTCATGGTGCAGGATTTTTTCATGGAAATGTTGGTACTCGTAATAAAATGTAAAACATAATTGCGATGCCGCTAAAAATCAAACGCAACCGCGTTCCCGTCCGCGATCCAACCAAGGTATCGCCACGTGGTCGCATTGATACCGTTCTGAATGAAATGCACGCTTCCGTCGCAAAACACGACGTTCACCCCGCCTGAGTGACGGCTGCGCGGCGTGGCGAAGTTCTCCGTATCGCTGCCTCCTATGCAAGGCAAATTTTCCGTGGGTTGATTGCGGCTTCCATCCGACGGACAAAAACCGGAGGCATAAGAACACAGGCTGTCTTCAACGCTGGAATTGGGCCCCGTTGTGACGAACAGAAACTTGCATCCGGCGCGATTCGTATAAAATCCGCCGCGCGCATCCGTCGAGTCCAACCCCTTCAGATATTCCGCAACGGCCATCGTATTGCTGGTCCCGTCGCGAATATCCGCGATCGGCGTTCCCTTATAAGGACGAAAGACCGCCCGCTGCGTCCCCGTTGGATCCTTATAGTAATTGCTCGCATCATAGTTGTCGCCGTCGCAAAGCCCTGAGAAAATGCCGAGGTAGTTGCTCTTCGACAACTGAAGATTTGTCCCGCAATCCTGAAGGCTTCCGCCCACGGGATCGCTCGGACACAACAGCATGGGCAGAACAACTTTATTGACGGTAACGGGCCATTCGCCGGGTTTGTCCCACGGATTGCCGAAATTGAATTGCGGACCATCTATCGCATCGTAAAAGGCCTGCTGTTCCAGATTCGGCAAGATGTAGTGAATAAAATAGGGCCACTCGTAACCGCCCGTCGTGGTCGTGTTGTCGTAAGAAAAACGCAACCGCGACATGGTTCCCGGTGGAAACGTTCGATTTTGCGACTCGAAGTTGTGCATCGCCAACCCGAGTTGCTTCAGGTTGTTGCTGCACTGCATCCGTCGTGCCGCTTCACGCGCCGCCTGAACGGCTGGCAACAATAATGAAATCAAAATGCCGATGATCGTAATGACGACCAGAAGCTCAACGAGCGTAACTGCTTTTTTCCGTGGATTCCTATTCATCGGACCAATCTCCGCAAGGAAGACAGTCGCCAGGGGGACATAGAGGACGCAGAGAAGCAAACAAGTTGCTTTCTCTGCGTTCCCCCTGCCCCTCGGCGATTTCATCGTTCTCCGTTATTTTCGCTTGCGCCAGGCGTAGGCAAGCAAGCTAAGAACACTTAACGATAGCAGCACAATGGTGCTTGGTTCTGGTATTGCAAAGGCCTGTATTTCGGAAATCCGCGCAAAACCTTTATCAACACCACCCATGGCGTTTCCGCTGCCGAAATTAAAGTAAAGGCTTTGCGTGCCATCGTCAGCCTTCACGTAGAAGTCTCGGAACCAGCCGAGTCCCTCGCCGCCCCAAGACCAATCGGTCTTGCTCGCCACCGACATCGTCTCGACCAAAGTCTTGTCAAACGAATCGGCCGCCGTGTTCCAGTCCGGCGAACTGTTCGTCCAGGCGGATTTGGAGCTCTTAATGGTAACCTCAAGCGGAGGTATGTCGCCGTCGCTCCAGACGCGAACCATGCCGACCGAGCTGTCGAATCCAGATACGATCAGTTGTTGATTCGTATCACCGTTTGCGAATACGAAATCATAGATGCCGGAGTTCACATTCTTTACGTCGGTCACTTTGTCCTTCGTGTAAGTGCCGCCAAGTTCGGACGAAGCGAACACCGATTTATTGGCCAAGAGATTTCCGACTTGCGAAATGGAAGGCCCGTTTCCAAACGCCTGCACTTCGCTGATGCGGGCGCCGCCGTTCCAATTCGCTCCGTTCGTGCCTCCAAAATTAAAGTAAAGGCTCTTCGTATTCGCAGACGCCGTGCTCACGTCGAAATCCATATAGAGATTTCCCGACACGGAATCCAACGTCCACGAAGCCTGGGGAGTCAAAATCGTGCTCGTAAGACCTTGCTCATATTGACTTCCGTCAATCGACGTCCGATCGTAGGCGGAACTTTTAATGGTCACCTGGGTCGGATTGGTGGTGTCATTGCCAGTCCAAATCCGGATCTTATTGGGTGCATAGGTAAGCCCATGAAGAACAAGAACCTGGTCGGGACGGCTGGCATCAGACTGATAGAATATAAAATCCTTATTGGCACCGCCGCTTTCCCCATCAATGACCCCTGAAACCGGATAGACGTTCGCGGGGTTGCCGTCATTAAATTCACTCGTCGCCAAGGGTGTCGCAATGCCGCCGGTAAGCAAACTCGGCTGGTTGACGGCCGCCGCATCCCTTGCCGTCAGTGCAAATCCACACACCGCGATAAGAGCAATCAACGCTGATTGTCGCAGTCTCATTTTGTTGCCTCCAACATTTGAGTAATATTTGCTCGAAAAGATGTTCCGCCAATGCGAAACGAATTCACCTCGCACCAACCGCTTTTCAGGAACACGTCGGCAATACGCCGAGATGCATAACCCAAGGACGCGGTTCTCCTTGATAGTCGCTCCGACTCCGTTCCATCACTACATACAGGGCGACTATTTGTCACCGCCCTGGGCGTTGATGCACTCCTTTCTCGGCCTCTACTTGGGCCGCGAACTGACAGGTCGTTCTCCCGCTGTTGATTGCATTTCCAGTTTCGGATCTCCGAACAGAATCCAATCCCACATGATCCCGTCGCCGCCGTCCGTGCTGGCCAATGTCAAAAAACGATCCTTTTCCGCGATCGGAATTTCAATCGGAAAATCCCCGCTCATCGCGTTGATCTGCCGGCGACGATACCGGGCTTTCCCATCCACAAGCACCCAGAAGTCGGCCATCGCCGAACCCCCGTTTTTCTCCGAAAGCACTTCCGTGTTCCCCGCGACAGCTCGGAAACAACGGATCTGATATCCAGGATTGGCCTGACGAATGGCATCCAGATTGAATGTGATGCCCCGGTTGGAATGCAAATAAAGCGCGCCATGCCCTGCCGATGAATAGTCGATCCCGCCAACGGTCGCGGGAATATCCTGAAACGGCGGATCCGCGTGTATCACACCGCCAACCCAAATGCCTCCGTCGGTAACATTCGAAGTTTCAGGAAACCATTCAAACGTATTTCCGGCCGAATCGGTCTGCACGGGCCCCTTGCTCCCGTCGGGAATAAATACCCCATCCACCATCGACAAAGCACGAACACGATGGTATTTCCCATCACCCTTCTTATATTCATCGGCCGAAAGCGCCGGCTTGGGAAGCTCGGGCAGCAGCTCGCCATTGGTAAGATCAATGCCCGCATTTCGTCGCCCGCCAAAACCGTTGCCGCCCGCCACCACATCGACTAAATCAACTCTCTTAACCGTGGAACAAGATGCAGCCGTCCGCGGAATCTTCCGTATAAAATCAGATTTCGGCCCGTTGTCGTTCAAAACAACGATGCTTGGGCTGCTTTGATTCTTCCCTGGGTTGCTCTCAACCCGAGCAGTTTGATTTTCATGCAACACCTGCGCTTCGCCCTCGGCCTTCCCCTCGGCCGAAATCCGCTGCACTTGGATTGTGCCGCGGAAAACATGCGACATCGTCGTCCCCTCTTTCGTAACTTCCACCCCAAACTCCGTCCCCAAATCGGTCACCATCGCCGTCGGCGTTCGCACGGCGAACATTGGGACTGGAGATTGGGAGCGTGGGACGGGAGAAAGCAAGGGATTAGAAATTTGGGATTTGTCGATTTGGGATTTGTCGATTTGGGATTTGGGATTTGTTTCACTGGCCACTGACCACTGGCCACTGGCCACTTTTCCTGCCCCCTGACCCCTGACCCCTGACCTCTCTTCACTGGCCACTAAATTCCGGCCACTGGCCACTAAATTCCGGCCACTGGCCACTTTTCCCCTACTCTCACCTCTCCCCTCTCCTCTCTTCTCTAATCTGGCCGTCAGCTTTCCAACCGCAAGAAAACCGCCATCGCGGGAATCAACCTCGTAGACGACCGGCCCTTGGAGAATCACTTTCGCCCCGGAGTCATAGCTAATTTCCATGAGACCGGAAGAAAGGTCGTACTTGCGGCCCAAGGGAACGCGGGCTCCATAAACAGTGGCCGTTTGAGCATCGGCCCACTCCACATCCGCCATCCCGCTCACTTGGCCGACAAATTCTCGTTGATCGCGCGAAGCTAATTGCTTTGTCGCCGCCGCCTGCCTGTCCTTGTGTGCCAGCGGATTCGGAATATCAATCTGATAGAACCACGCCCCCAATGCTCCAATACCAATCACTAAAAGTGAAAAGAGGTTGGAAAACAGGAACGGATGAGACATCCACAAAGGCGACGGCCCCGAAACCAAAGACGACTGTGAATCATCCAGAACAATATAGGCCGGAGGCTCAGAAGCAGCGTATAGCGAAGAATCCAAACTTTCCACATCGAAAATTTGGGATCTTGGGTCTGATTCACTAGCCGCTTTTCCTGGCCCCTGCCCCCTGACCCCTGACCTCTCTTTTCTGTCCACTGATGGCTGGCCACTAACCACTTCCTCCGCCCCCATCAGGCATTCCGCGGGCGACTCGGCAATCGCCGCCATCTGCAAGCAAATATCCAAAAGAATTTGTCGAGCATCGGCATCCGCCGCCAGTCGAGCCTCAAACGCCGGAAGCTCTGCCGTGCTTAACTGGCCGTCCAAATAACGCACCACGGCTTCAAAAAAATCCGCGTCCGCAACGTCCTGTTCGCGAAGGTCGTCAGTCATGGGTGACTCCTTCCGCGTCATTCTGTTTCTTCATGCAATCGCGCAACAAGCGGTGAGCCCGCCCCAGGGCTACATAAACTGAATGAACGGTCGTACCAAGCTTTGCAGCCACCTGGGCGCCGCTCAGGCGTTCCATGTAACGCAATGCGACAAATTGTCGTGAACGCTCCGACAACTTCGCCAGACACCGATGCAGCAGATCCAACGATGCCGCCGCCGACCGCGCGTCAGCCTCGCCCCAAGCGGCATCAAGCTTATCCAAAACATCCTCACCAAGCAGAACAGGCCGCTTCACCTTGCCGCGCACGGCCGTCAGCGCCAACAATCGAGCCGATTTCCGAAGCCACGTCGACAACGCCTTCTCATCCTGAAGCTCCGACCTCTTCCTAAGTGCCAGCAACGAAACTTCCTGAAATACGTCCTCCACCAAATGAGCGTCATGCACAATCGACCAGATATAGGCCAACAGCTTCGCGCGATCCGCCATCAACGTCCGCACAATGATGGTTTCATCTAGCGCCATACATCCAACCCTGCAATCAAACAATTCTTAAAACGCCTAACTATCATCCGCCAGATAACTCACCTCGTAATAGCCGGGAGCTAACAGCTCCCGGAATACGCGAAACTCCATCAAGTAGCAAACCCCATTGCTCAACTGGTCCTTAGCCCGCATTTTTTGCCGCAAAACATCAGTCTGCCTGCCCCACCCTATTTTGGGTGCAAATGCAGAATAACTCTTGCCATAAATAGGTGTCGCTACAAGGAAAAATGTACACACATCTCACAGGTTTTTCTTGAAAATATCCCCCCAACCTTAACTGCTAAGTCCTTGATCAAGGAGGAGCTGTCATCCTGAGCAGAGCGAAGGATCTCGTTGGCGTATTGGGACTTGTATAGGCTCACGTAGATTCTTCGCTATGCTCAGAATGACTGCTTTTAGCGACTTTGCAGTCCCCCTGCCCTACCCTCCATTGTCTTTGAAACCACACCAATAGTCGAACGTTTTCCGCAATCCCAGGGTATTCCACGAATCCAAGCTATAAGGCACGGTCGCGGCAAACTGGATA
>CAYWGR010000115.1:782-1603 GCA_964458015.1 uncultured Planctomycetaceae bacterium | reverse complement strand
AAACCACGGCCACACCACCAACAAGTGTGATTTGTCGATCGCAGGAACACATCTTGCCCCCCTTTCTTAAAAAAATGAGATTCCGCGAGTTTTTTTCATTCCTATTTCTCCTTACGGCCTGGGTAATATGAATAGAGGGTGATCTCGGCAGAGCATCAATTTTCTCTCTTCCGCACCAGCCATGAATCCAAACGACGACAAAGCGGCGATATTTACTCGGCTCTGGACCAAGCACCAGCCGCGGATTTTCGCCTACATCCACACCCTCGTGCCCCATTGGGCGGATGCCGAGGAAGTGCTCCAGGAAACCGGCGTCGTCCTATGGCAAAAATTCGAACAATTTGATCCGCAAACCGACTTCTCCCGCTGGGGTTGCGGCGTCGCCTATTTCGAAGTCCTCAAACATCGCACCCGAGCGGCCGCCTCGCGGCGACGGTTCAGCGAAGCATTTCTAACGCTCCTTGCCGAACGCACGGCCGTCGTTCTGGATTCCGCCCCGCCCCTTCAAGAGGCCATGGACCAGTGCATGGATCGCTTGTCACCGCCCGACCGCCAACTGGTCGCCTTGCGCTATGCCTCCGACGCCACCACCGACAGCGTGGCCACCCAACTGCAACGGTCGCCCGATGGGGTGCGCAAGTCGTTGCGACGAATCCATCGGGCCTTGTTCGACTGCGTCGAGCTTTGGCGTCGCCAACAGGAGCACCGATGAGCCTTCCTCACGAACAACTCGAAGAGCTTCAATCGCTGCTCGACCAGTTCAGCCTGGACGAGTTGACCACGGAGCAAAAGGAGCGGATCGAGACCCTCGCTTCATCCTC
>CAYWGR010000115.1:0-772 GCA_964458015.1 uncultured Planctomycetaceae bacterium | reverse complement strand
CCGAGGCGTGCGATCTTTACATCCAATGGGCCTGCGTCCATGCAAGCCTGCGTTTTTGCAGCGTCGAGCCCGACGAACCGGCCATCGAATTGCCCTCGGAAACACCGTCCTCCCTCCCCCTGCCCACGCTGGTCGTCGATCCGCAGCCCGGCATAAATCCTCAATCCTTCTTCGCCGATGCCGCGCAAGGATTGCCGGCCAATTTCCTCCAAAGCTGGCCAGTGGCCTATCTGATCGGATCGGTAATTTTCGGATTAGGGCTCTACGTAGCCTCCCTCCTCACGGTGACGCATCACGTCTACATGGCACAGTCGCCGGCGCCGTCGCACTCCGCCTCAAAACCATCCGCAGCGTCGCAGGAATACGTCGGCCAAATCACCGGCATCATCAACGTGAAGTGGTCCGATGAATCCACGGCCGCCCTCGACGGCGCCCGCGTCCCCTTGGGCCGCAAGTATGCTCTTTCTTCCGGTCTCATGGAAATTTCCTACGACTCCGGTGCAAAAGTCATCCTCCAAGGCCCCGTCTCCTACCAAGTCGATTCCCGCGACAGCGGTTTCCTCTCCACAGGCAAACTCACCGCAAGATTAGAGAAGAGGGGAGAGGGGAGAGGGGAGAGGGGAGAGGAGCAACAGAATCTCCCCTCGCCCGTTTACGGGAGAGGAGCCGGGGGTGAGGGCGGCCAGCAACAGAACTCGGATGGAAAACGCAATCAGCCCCAACCCGCCCTCACCCTAGCCCTCTCCCAAAGGGAGAGGGGACCGGACACTAA
>CAYWGR010000114.1:0-17891 GCA_964458015.1 uncultured Planctomycetaceae bacterium | reverse complement strand
GCCGGAAGCAAGAGCGAAATCAGGATGCCGATGATCGTAATCACGACCAAAAGCTCGACGAGGGTAAATGCTCGAAGTTTATAATTTATAATTTCTGATTTATGATTTCCGTGATGCATGATGGCATCCAATAAAACAAAGAAATTAAGTCGTAGTCTTTGCGTCTTTGCGAGAGAAAGAATCCTGTTATCTCACGCAAAGGCGCAAAGGCGCGAAGCAGGTTTTTAGAGCCTTGACTTCGCGCGATTGCGTTATTCAACCTCCATCATTTTCGCTTCCGCCAAGCGTAAGCGATCAAACCGATTAGTCCGGCTGCCATCAAGACAATCGAACTCGGTTCGGGCACGGGCGTCCATGTCAACTGCATGATGCCGCCGGTTGGGCCAACGGCACCAGTGGTGTCGAAATAACCGTATTGGGTGTCGTAGCCGGTGATGTCGCCGCCCGTCGTGCTGAGCGTGCTGACGCCGATGCCGGTGACGATGTTCCAAACGTGCGCCGATTTCCAGAACACGTCGCTGCTGGGATCGATGCCGGCGATGCTGATCGTCGGTGCGGAACCCGACAACGTGCCGAGCGACATGGTGACCAAGTCCCAATTCGTGCCGGCCGTGCCGGAGGCGTTATCCACCATCGACCCCAATTCCCATTGGTAGGTGCCGCTGAAATCCACGTTGCCGCCGACGGTCAGGTTGCCGACCGAGTTGCCGGGCGTAATGTTGCCGCCGCTCTGAATGATCAGGTTGCGGACGATCGAACCGTTACCGGCCAATGCAGCGCCATTGGCCACGGTCACGTCGCCGCCGGTGCCGGTGATTGAACCGTCAACCACCAACGTGCCTGCATTGATGGCTGTTGCGCCGGTGTAGCCGTTCGCGCCCGACAAGATCAACTTGCCGGCGCCGATCTTGGTGATGCCGCCCGAGCCGGTGCTGGATGCTCCACCCAGAGTGATGTCGCCATTGGCATCAACGGTCAAAGTACCGTCGAGCGTGGTGCTATAGGGCGAATAGCTGGAAGCAGCCACGGAGTTGGAATTGGCCAATGTTCCGCCGGCCGAGCTCACGCTAAAGAGCGTCTGAACTTGGCTATGTCCGTTAAGATCGAAGGTTCCGCCGCTAAGTGGGACGCTTCCTCCTGGACCAGAGACGTTTCCGCCGCCGTCCGGATCGCCTGCCCAGATCTGTTTGTCGCCTGAGCCGGTTAATTGGACGGTAGCGCCGGCATTGATGTTGGCAATTGTTCCAACAGCATGGCAAGTGGAATGGCTATTTTTGTTGAGTTGAACAAGGCCGACATTTGCCGCCAACGTTAGGAAGCTGTTGTCGGATTCCGAGCCGCTGTTGGCGCCTAAAATCAATGTGCCAGAACCACTCTTCGTAAATGTTACATTGGAATTTTCGCCATTTCGCTGAACAATGCCAGTAAGGGCAAGCGTGCCGGAAGACACATTGACCGTGTTGCCGGATGCGTGTCCGATATACACGGCCCGTCCCGTGGAGCTCGTGCCCGATCCGGTGTAGAGCAGAGTGCCGCCGCCGTCAATGGTTAGGGAACCGGTGCCGATATTGCCGTTCGAATCATTGACGTCGCTAACGCTAAGCGTGCCGGCATTGATCGACGTGCCGCCGCTATATGTATTCGATCCGGCCAAGACAATTGTGCCCGTGCCATTGTTGACAACATTGCCCGAACCGGAAATGACATTGCCTACGGAATAGGCGCTATCGGAACGATTGAATACGAGCGAGGTGTCATTCGTAACATTACCGCTTCCCAACGTGCCGGCAGAGCCGCCGGCGCCGACCTGAAGCGTCCCGGCGCTAATTGTCGTGCCGCCTTGGTAGCTGTTGTCGCCGGTCAAATAAAGTGTACCCGAGCCCACTTTAACCATGCCGCCCGATCCGGCGATGCCTGTACCATTAACACCCGTGGCCAATGTAATATCGCCCAAGGCATTCACCGTGAGCGTACCATCCAATGTGCCGCTGTACGGATTATAGACACCGGCGGCCGAACTGGAGTTGGCTAATGTACCGCCGGCGGCACTGACGGTAAGGACCGTCTGATTTTGCGTGCAGCCGTAAAGGTCGAACGTGCCGCCGGTAATGGCAACATTGCCACCTGCCCCCTGGCCGTTATCGGAGCCCCAAATCTGATACTCGCCGCTGCCGCCCAATTGAACGGTAGCCCCTGCATTGATAGCCTCGATGGTGCCGATCGCATGATTCGTCATGTGGGTGCCCGACTTATTCAACACGACCAAGCCATTATTAACCTGGAGTCCGGTGAAGCTGTTGTCGGATTCCGTATTGGCGCTTGTAAGATACAAATCGCCTGCACCGTCCTTGTAGATCGTTGCATTGGCGGCGATACTTGCCGCGATACGGCCGTTGATCGTCAAGGAGCCGCCGGTCCCAACGCTAATGTTTGTGGTTTGACCGCTTGTCAGCGTCAGTTGCGAGTTGTTAAGATAGTTGACCGAATTGGCATCAACCGTGATGGCTGAAGTTCCGCCGCTTGCATCCATCGTCAGGTTATTGCCGGTTAGCGTGAAACCATAATACGAAGAAGCCGTATCGCCGAAATGCAATGTGCCGAGCGTGTAACCGATGGTGTCTAGCTCGACGGTTTGTGCTCCCGTGATATCCGTCGTGGAGAAGTCCGCGACAGCATCCACGGCATTTGGCACTCCCCCCGTCCAATTCGTGGAAGTGCTCCACGTATAGGTTCCCTCGGCAGTTGGAATCCATACGCTCGCGACAATCAACGACGGCGTCAGCCCTAGGCCGATCAAGATCGCAATGACTGTGACACCCCATCTCGATCTCATAAAAAACTCCTTACATGAAAAGTGAAAGAAACGAATAGGTTCGAAGGAATATCAACCGAATGCAAGCCGTACAATATCTCCGCCGTTTCGGGCCAAGACATTACTTGTCCGTATTGTCGTTTTCTATCTCACTCGGAAAGGACAACAATTCAATGCGAGGGTCGCCGAACAGTATCCAATCCGCATGAATATGATTTCCGCCGTCACTTCCGATAAGGGTGAGATAATGGTCCTTCTTGCCGATGGCAACATCCACGGAAAACGAACCGCTATAGCCATTGATTTCACGGCGTCGGAATCGCGGCTGGCCGTCTACCAGCACCCACACGTCGGCGAAAACACGTTTCGATTCTTCCTCGGAGAGTGGGCCAAGAATGCCTTGCGATGCGATCTCGGTGTTGCCGACCGCGGCAAGGAACCGTTTCAATCGGCAATCCGGATTAGCACGCCGAATCGCTTCCAAATCGAAGGTAATGCCTTTGTCCGCATGAAGGAAAATCAGCCCATGCCCCGGCAAACTATAGTCGATCTCGTCCATCTTGGTTTTTACGGGAGGCGGACAGCTTGTGGGAACCTGACCGCCTGCCCAGATATACCCGAAAGTCATGTTTGTGGAAGCAACGAGGCCGCTGAACTTGTGACCGGCCGAGTCTACCTGCACCGGCCCTTGCGGATCAGGAATAAATACGCCATCTATCAGCGGCTGCTTTGCGACACGATGGTATTGGCCGTCGCTATGAATATGAAAATCCTTCGGCGGTTTGTCCGTCAGTTCGCCATCGGCCGGATTGATGCCGCGATTACGCCGGTTGGAAAAACCGTCGCCGCCGGCTACGACATCAACCAGATCTAAATACTTGATTGTCGGCCGCGGCATCGTGCGGACAAAATGGATCGCCTTTGTTGACTTGTCAAGCATCAGGACGCGAGGTTTGCTTTGGGCACTTTTTCTATCGATTTCCACTCGGGCCGATTGATTTGCCTGCAACACCTGGGCATCGCCTTGGACCTTTCCTGATGAGGAAACCATCTGAAGTCGAACCGAACCTTGGAACACATGCGATGTCGTGGTTCCCTGTTCATCTACCTCCACGCCGAACTCCGTGCCAAGGTCAGTCACGATGGCCGTGGGAGTTCGCACAGCAAAAGTAGGGGTTGGAGATTGGGGACGGGGGGCGGGGGATTTCGGGATCTCGGGATTTCGGGATTTGGGATTTGTTTCACTAGCCACCGGCCACTGGCCACTAGCCACTTTTTCTGCACTCTCCTCTCTCTTCTCTCCTCTCTTCTCTAATCTTGCCGTGAGCTTGCCGACCGCAAGGAACCCACCATCGCGAGAATCGACTTCGTAAGTGGCAGGGCCCTGAAGAATTACTTTCGCTCCGGTATCATAAGTAATTTCCATAAGCCCTGACGCAATCGAAAATTGATCGCCAAGGAACACGTAAGCGTTTGCAGAGGCAGCCGTTCTTGCTGCTGCATTGGTATTTTTGGAGCCCTTCGCATCCCAACGACAAGCTGCCATCTCCGTTATTTGTCCGACGCGGTCGCCCAACGATTTGATCACATGTTCTCTCGGCAAGCTGGATTTCTTCGCCATCGGCTTTGGTTGATTCACATAGACCAACGAACCAGCCCAAAGGCCTAAGCCTGTAATCACAGTGGCAATCAGTAGAGCGAATGGAATTTCCTGCGAGAAAAAGCCGATCGTGCCTTGATAGGCGCTGCCAAGAAAACCAAGGATGGGATTCACGGTTGGAGGCAATTCGTAATCTTCAAGTTCTTCCACCGTGGCAGGCAGCCAACCCGCCGGCAATTCAGCCGGAATCTCGTCCGGGCGATGTGCGTCCATCCCCGCGACGGCCAATTCCAACAAGACTTGCATCGAGCCATAGCGAGCGTACATTCTTCGGGCTTCGGCGCTTTCGTCCAGCAATCGCTGAAGTCTCCTCATGTGCGCGGCATCAGGCTGTCCCTCTCGCACCTCGGCGATCAAGCATCGCAACTCATTAAGTTGTTCTTGATTGGACGGATTCATGATGATTTTCGAGGCGTATCTTTCTCCACGCAGTCATACAAAGCGTCATGAATTCGCTGAAGCGTTTTGTAAACGGCGGCTTCCGTGCAGCCCAACTCCTTGGCGATTTCAACAACACTTTTGCCGAACTCGTAGCGAAGCTTGAGGATCCAACGCCCCCAGGCAGAGATTTTTTCCAGACACCCGCGCATCGTCTCGTACTGAACGTTGGCATCGATGCTGGCTTGTAGGATCTCGTCCACAACGCGGTCGGCCAGATCCTCTTGGAGACCGACGGTTCTCGTTCGTTTGTTTTGTTGGCGATATTTCAGCACTTCCAGCCGAGCCACACCGCAGGCCCAACGCGCGAAGTCTTCCTCAGGTCGAAAGGTCGCATACTTTTCCCACAGGACGCAGCTAATATTTTGCATCACATCATCCGCGTCCTGGGCGTTCGGCACATGGCAACGGACGTACACAAAAAGCTGCCGTTGGCAACTCGTGTATCGTCCGAGGAACTCCTTGGTTCGCAAATCCTCGCTCATGCGAAACGCTCCCTTGCCGCGAGTTACCGAAATCCAACATTGTCGATGACTAGACCTTCACTCCATTATCCTCATGGAGGACCGAAATTTCGACAAAAAAATCGCCAAAAGAGGGGGGTGACAGAAAAGATTTTACTGGATGTTGCGGGCAGGAAACGCCGTATAGCTTTACCAGCAAAGGGATTAGGTGTTATTGGCCGCTATTCTCTGAAGTAGCCAATTCCAACCAGAAATCAATACGAGGCAGCATGATCTGAGGAAAATTACCAGGCATGTTCGCTTGATGAATTAATATCTTCGGATCAATGGTATTGAAAGCGAACATGCCAAAATGATGTGGCACCAGCAACGGTATCGAGGCGTTACGGCAAAGTTGTATGGCCTCGTCCAATGTCATATTGCCGGGAACTCCTCGGCTGCGGCGGAATTCATCGCGGCCATTGATCGGCAGCAGGGCGAGGTCGATAGGCAATGAGGCGAGTTTTTCCATCAAGCCTTCGTAAGGCACGCAGTCTCCTGCGTGGTAAAGTTTTAGATTTCCGAATTGCATGATATAGCCGAGATAATGATGTTCTCCGCGATCATTCACCCTCAAGGTTTCATGGGCCGAAGGGATGACGCTAACGTGTGCGTCGGGCGTCAAGGCAAACGATTCGCCGGCGTTTATCGCCTCAATTCTGTTTCCAGGAAGTCCTATGCGGAGGGCCGAATCCAGTTCCGCTCGTGGGATAAAAAAACGGCATTCCGGATTGCTTTCGGCCAACACCGGCAAAGTTCCGGGATCCATGTGATCACCGTGACGGTGGGTGCAGAATACGGCATGGATTCCCTGGAGATTTTCGGGCTTCAGGGGCGCAGGCATCATGCGTTGATGGGCAAACTCCTTGCCTCGATATTTTTGGGCCAGCGAATCGGATAAGTAAGGATCGATCAGCAGGGTTAATGATGTCGTTTTCACTAAAAAACCTGCTTGTCCCAGCCATGCCAAGCCAACAGAACAGGCCGGAATCACAGCCCGCCGCAACAGCACATCTGCGTTGCCTTCATGAGTTCGGATTTTCATCTTGCATCCGCGAAAACAATTTAACTGAGCATCATTAACTGGGCGTCAGATGAACTAAAAGGTTGTCAACGGCGGTCAATACGGCCCGATCCACGCTTTCCTCGGTTAATCCGCCGACATGCGGCGTGGCAATGACTCGATCATTGCTTGCCAAGGGATTATTGACCGGTGGCTCATGATCGAAAACGTCGAGGGCCAAGCCGGCGATCTGGCCGCTATCGAGTGCCGCGGCAACCGCAATTGCGTCGAGCAAATCATAGCGCGCTGCATTGATCAGATAAACGCCGCGTTTCATACGCAAGATCTCTTCGGCGTCGATCAATGGGCGACCGTTCGGCGACGGAGGACAATGAAGGCTGATGATGTCGCTTTCTGTATAAACATCGTTCATCGTTCCAAACCGGAACCGAGGCGACGGTTGGAACGCGGCATCGGCAAACACATCAAAGGCGATGATCTTCATTCCTAATCCAACTGCCATCTCGGCAACCAGCTTGCCGATTCTTCCGCATCCGATCAGTCCCAATGTTTTGTTCTGTAATTCAACACCTTTGCGGCGCTGCCATTCGCCGATCTTCACGGCTCGATCGCTATACGGAATCGAACGTGTTAAAGCCAGCATGAGCCCAATCGTCAATTCCGCCACACCCCGGGCATTCGCGCCTTCAGCACGGCAGATGCAAATACCTCGGCGTCGTGCCGCTTCAAGGTCCACATTATCAATGCCCGTGCCGTTGCGGCTGATTACCTTCAGAACGTCGGCGGCATCAATTACGTCGGCGGTCACCGGTTCAACGCCGGCCAGATAGCCCACGCAGCCCGGCAGCAGCGATTTCAGCTCTTCGGCGGCAGGTTGGCGGCCGGCCGTGCAGAATATGACCTCGAACCCGGCATGTTTCAGACGGTCAAAAGCCGGATGCCACGATGCGGTCAACGATCGGGGCGTAACTAGTATCTTGGCGGCCATTATTCGATTACTTCCTTGCCGTTACGTAGAAAAACACGATGGGGAAAGCCTTCCGTGGCAATGTCACCATAGTTGTGGCCGGCATCGCCCGGATAAGCACAGAACGAGATCAGCGGCTCAGTCCCCGTATTGATCGAACGATGCGCCCAATAGGGCGGCACGTAGACCATGCGATTGCGCACCATCGGCTCAAATATGCACCGTCCCTCGGTAGTTTTCATGGCCATATACCCTTGGCCGCGAATGCAAAGATAGATTTCCGCAGTTTGGGCAATCGTATGATAATGGCCCTTCGTGAAAAAAAACTCGTCGCCGACATGTCCCGGCTGGAGCGTACTGATACAGAACATCACTTGGCCATATTCCTCGGGCACATTCTTCTCGAAGACTTCATAATGCAAGGGATCACTGTTGTCGATCAATCGCTGCAAGGCCGTCGCATCGCGGTAATAGCCGATCATGTCTTTGGCAGTGCGCGTCAAATGCCGATCGGGATTTCGCATGACACCTTCCACTAGATCAATGTCGACGCCGAACGGTTGCATCAGTTTTTTGATGTCGCTCATAACAATTCTCCAATTCCGTTGTTTACCGTACCGTGGCTGCGATTTTCGATAGCTCGTCGAACATTGGTCCGCTTGTGGGAATATCCAAGTGAAATACTTCCGCCATGACGCGGGTCCAGCCGTGGATAAAATAGATCCAGCCGTCTTCGACCGTAAGCCGTCGCTGTTGTTCCTGTTTTCTTGCTTGATCCAGGAAGAGTAAATCGCCTCGATAGTTGAAATCCCAAGCGAATCCATCCTCGGGGAAAATCGCTGAGTCGGTGATCGGCGAGCCTGGCGCATCTTTGCCGAGTCCCGTGGCATTCATCACAACGGAATGCGGCTTGAGCTTGTTAACCAGGGCGTCGTTGTCTTCCGATCGAGGCGTGTGGACATATTCAACCGGCACGGGAGATTCCAATCGCTGATGAATGGCCCGAATTTCTTCCAAACGCGGGATGCTGCGGTTGGTCACGATGATTTTCGACGGCCGATTCGAGCCGTGCCGTTTTTCCATCATGTAGCAAGTCACGGCGATCGACGACCCGCCCGCACCAAGCACAAGTGCTTCCGCACCAGTATTTTGCCAATGATTTAGCGGCAGGAAAGCTTCAAGCGAAAGCCCGCTAGTGATAGGATCCTTGGCATGGCCGACCAGACGGCCGTCCGATTTGGAAATTCCGCTTACCTCGCCGGTTCGTTGGGAATAGAAATCCAACTCGTCGAACATATCGCGGCAGGCGGCGAGCAAGTCGATCTTATGGGTCGTGACCAATGTACCCAAGGAAAGCGGGTCGTTTTTGATAAAATCCACCACATGGCGATACACTTTCGGATCGTCATGCCAGCGGCAGTCGATGCCGCGAATCACGGCGTCTTTCAAACCCAGATGTTCGACCCAGCGGGGAAAAACCTTCATGATCGACGACTTGCCGGTGGTCATGCCGATAAAATATATCGTCGGCTGCGTCGCTTTTGTAAATTGACAGTCGGCGGTTGCTTGCACGGATGGGGACATTGCTCTAAATGCTCCTTTCAGGATTCAAACGTTCCATAATCATTTCATAGCGGGCGAGACGAGCGGCATACAGCGATGCCAGCGCACGTTGCGGGCGCGTTGTTTCGGCCAACGCGACCCAACGGCGAGCGGCATCAGGCAGGCTCTTCAAAATGCCCACGCCGACCCCTGCCAACATTGCCGACCCCAACGGCGCGCCTTCGCTGCGCGAAACGCGCCGCAACGGTGTTTGCAGGGCATCTGCTTTGATCTGATTCCAGAGCCTGCTTTGCTCTCCTCCGCCGGTAACTCGCAATTCCTTGATTTTCAACTTCGCATAAAGCTTTGTAAGTCCCTGCTTATAGACGGCATACTCTAAAGCCGCACCTTCGAGCACCGCTCGATATAAATGAGCAAGGCCGTGATCCCAAGCAAGGTCGGTCCACGCACCGCGAAGATCAGGCTGAGCCGGACAGACCCGACCGCCTAAGTGGGGAATGAACAGCGGCAGCGTAAGTTCCGGCTCGATCCGCGAAGCTTCCAGATCCAACTCTTCCAAGGTCATACAATTTTTGTTCGAAACACAACCGCGGTTGGCAATTTCGCGGCGGAACCATTCGAGATTCATACCGCCGCCATTGATGTACGAATACGGATGCCAGAGCCCGGGAACGGCCGATTGCCCGCAGGCGAGCATCCGATGCTTTACGTCCGGATGAAAGGAGGCGGTTGTCATCGCGAAAACCGAAGCTGTGCCCGCCACGTCGACCCCGATGCCCTCGGTCACGGCTCCGCAGGCCAGAAAGCTGGCAGCCGTATCGCCGCAGCCCGCCACGACGGGAACCCCCGCTTTCAATCCACACCGTCGGGCCGTGGTAGCGGTCAAATGCCCGACAATCGAGGCCGGATCGACGATAGACGGCAATTTTTCAATATCGAAATGAAATTCCCGGCATAGCTCCTCATCCCAGCGGGATTTTGGATTGTCGGCAAAACCGGAAAAGTGCAAATAGGTTTTGTCGATGAACGCCCGCGAACCATCCAGTCCGCACAATCGCATTGCAGCATAGCCGCCAGGTTGCACAAAGGAGGCGATCTCGCGATACGCCTTCTTGCGTTCGTGCATCCACCACAATATCTTGGGACCATGATTGAAGCTTGGCGGGCAACCGGCTTGACCGATGATCCACTCGCCGGCCTCCCATTCCATCTTTTTGATATAGGGCGCGCAGCGAGTATCGAGCCAGGAATCGTAGGGCGTAACGTTTCGACCGTCTCGGCCGATGCCGATCACGCCGGCCATTTGTCCGTCGATGCCGATGCCGGCCAGATCCGTTTTACCAATACCCGAACCCTCAACGCATTGTCGCACCGCTTTGCAGACGGAGGAAAACTGTTCCTCCGGATCTTCTTCGACGGCGCCTGGTTGCGGCCGGTGCAATTTGGATGGGACAAATGCCTGAGCAAGACACTCGCCTTCGCTGCTGAAAATCGCAGCCTTGGTGCCCTGCGTGCCGATATCGATGCCGATCAACGCTTTCATCATTACTCAAGACTCCGTATGATTCTCTTGGCGAATGACTATTTTCATGCATTCGCCGCTGAGAGCTACCTGGAACGCCTCGGCGATTGCGGAAATCGGGAAATCATGCGAAACGACTTTTGCAATGTCCACACGTTGCGATTGGATCAGCGCCAAAGCCGTCCGATAATCCTTGGGCGATCCCCCCGTTACGCCGGTCAGGATTAATTGCTTGTAGTGAACGATATTCGTGTCCAGTCGAACGCAGGATCCATCCTTCGGAAGTCCGCCGAAAAAGCAAATGCGTCCGAAGGGGGCCGCAAGGGCCAATGCTTGCTCTTGGACCGAAGGAATCGAACAAGCGGTGATGATCGCGTTGGCGCCGCGGCCGTTGGTTTCGGAAAAGACACGTTCGTAAACATTCTCTTGAGCCGAATTGATGGTACAAGCAGCGCCGACTTCCTTGGCTTGCAGTAATCGGTTTGCTTGGACATCGACGACGATCACTTTAGCGGCCCCGCTGAGCCGCGCAAGCATGACATGCATAAGACCAATCGGTCCTGCGCCGAAAAGAACCACGGTATCGCCCATTTCGATTCGCGACGCCCGGCTGCCATTGACGGCACACGAGAGCGGTTCGATAAGCGAAGCATGACCGAAAGGCATTGTATCGGGCAACACATGAACGCTTCCCTGGGCAATAGCGGCGGCGGGAATGCGCACATATTCCGCATGACCACCGTCAAAGGTGATGCCAAAAGCGGTGTAGTCGGGACACATATTGGGCATCCCGGAAATGCACATATCGCATTGCCCGCAACCGAGATTAGGTGCGACGCCGATCCGCTGCCCTTCGCGGAACAGTTTTATTTGCTTGCCGGCTTTGACGATAACTCCGGCGAATTCATGTCCCAGCACGATTTTTTGCCGCGGCGCAAGCTTGCGATGCCCGTTGCGAATGATTCGCACGTCGGTGCCGCAGATGCTGGATGCCATGACTTGGACCAGCAATTCGTCATCGCCGATCTCCGGTATAGGCACATCTTCGACTCGGAAGCTGTCGTTTTGGGTATAGGTTGCGGCAATCATGTGTTTTTGTTCCCCTCGATGGCAACGGGTCCGCCGTGGCGCAGCGATGTATTAACGGCCACGACCATTTCAACCGCCTTAAGACCGTCGTTGCCCGTTACTCGCGGTTGCTTATCTTGCAACACGCATTCCACGAAGTGTTCCATTTCGGCCAAATAGGCGTCTTTAAACAAATTGCGCCAGCTCTTAACGGCCCTTCCCTGCACGCAGCCGTCGATGCTCACTTTGGTTGCGCCTTGTTGTGCAACGTGGCCGACCATCAGCAGTCCTTTTTCACAAAGGATCTCGACGCGGGCGTCATAGCCGTAGTGGCAGGGGCAAGTGCCGTCTACTTCGCCGATCGTGCCATCCTGGAAGCGGAAATTTGCCAACACGTTATCGTAGAAATCCGGGTGGGATTCCTTCGCGTCGGGGCACTTGAAGTTGGCGGCCTCGGCATAAGCTTTCACGGCTTCGCTCCCGGTGAACCATCGCAGCGAGTCCATGTCATGGCTGTTGACTTCGGCGATGATGCCGTTGCTTTTCTTCAGGTCATACATCCAGGGCGAAGGAAGACCGGGGCCGCGGCCCGTCGATTTGATTTTCATCACGCGGCCCATATCGCCCGAATCGAGCATTGCCTTGGCTTCGAGGAAACCTTCGTCGAACCGCCGCATGAATCCGATTTGGAGCTTCACCTTTGCACGATCCGTGGCTGCGATGATTGCGTTGCATTCGTCGGCCGTGACAGCCATTGGCTTTTCCAAAAAAACATGTTTGCCGTTTTCCGCGGCGGCACAGGCGATATCACGGTGCAAAAAAGTCGGCGTGACGATCACCACGGCATCCAATTCACGATTGGCGATTGCCTGGCGGTAATCCGTATATTGCATTGCATCGGGAAATTCGGCGCCGATGGTATGCAGCGTATCAGGGTTGGCATCACATATGCCCGCCAAGCAGGCTTGAGGAATGCGACTGTGGATATTGCGAGCGTGTATCAAGCCCGCTCGCCCCGTTCCGATGAGACAAAATTTGAGTGGAGACACGAAACAACCTTCTTTCTTCGGTATTGAATTCAAATAGCAGGGCTTGCCGCGAGTTGCCTTGCCCCGCTGTTAGGAATATGCAAGTACATACCGCTACACAACCTGCAAGGGCGATGTTTTGCCCAGCCGGCATGAGATCAATGTTAAAAAGACCAACCTTGGCGGAAAACAATCCGCCGTGAAATTAGCTGCTCACCGAAACAACACGACCTGTTTCGGCCGACTTAACGCCTGCTTCGAGAACTTCCATAATCCTCACGCCGTCTCGGAAGTTTGGCTCGATCATTTTCCCGCTGTCAATCGCTTCCAGGAAATCGGCCACCGCATGAACGAATGCATGTTCGTAGCCGATGATATGTCCCGGCGGCCACCAATGGCCGATATAGGCATGTTCCGGCTCGGTGACAAGGATCGTGCGATACCCCTGTGCATTGCTTCCGTCTTCGGCCGAGAAAAACTGAAGTTCGTTCATCCGTTCTTGATCGAAAAGGATGCTGCCGCGGTCGCCGTAGATTTCGAAAGTGTTGAAATTTTTCCTGCCTGTGCAGAAACGCGATGTATCCAACGATCCTAATGCTCCGTTCTCGAATTTCACCGTCATGAAGGCGGCGTCTTCCACTGTGACTTTGCCTTTTTGCCCTTCAAGAGCGCCGCCTTTGAACGTTCCCGCGATGTTTTCATTCGGTAAGGGACGTTCGGGAATGAACTGGGCAGTCATGCCGCACACCTCACGGATTTCGCCCACGAGGAATCGGGCTAAATCGACGCTGTGCGAATTCAGGTCGATCTGCGGCCCCATGCCGGCTACTTCTTTTTTCAAATGCCACGTTAAAGGAAAGCCCGGATCGACGATCCACGACTGTAAGTAGGCGGATCGCCAATGAAATATCTTACCGATCTTGCCATCGTCAATCAGACGCTTGGCCAGCATCACGGCAGGATTGCGACGGTAATTGTGGTTCAGATAATGCACGATACCGCTTCGTTCGGCGGCGTCAAGCATTTCGCGCGCCTGGGCCGAACTCAATGCGATCGGCTTTTCGCAAAAAACATGCTTGCCGGCCTTGGCAGCGGCAATGGCGATCTCGGCGTGCAAATTGGTCGGCGTCGCGATATCAACGATGTCGATATCAGGACGTTTGACCACTTCCTGCCAGTCGGTCGTGCACTGCTCCCAACCCCATTTTGCGGCAAACTCTTGCAATGGCTTTTCAGGTATTCCACAAAGCAGCTTACGCACCGGTTGGATATTCGTATCGAAAAACAAAGGCGCTTTCATCCATGCATTGGTATGCATGCGGCCCATGAATTTGTAGCCGATTAGCCCTACATTCATTGTTTTCATCGACGACTCCTTGGAACGTTAAATTTCCGCTACGAGTTTTTTCAGATAAGCGATGCTTTGGGCTACCAATGCTTCTTCATCCTGGTTGTCTTTGTGATGGTCACTTTCGACGGCCAGGACGCCGTCATAGCCGCTCTCCTTCAGTGCAATCGCCACGCCGCGCATGTCGATCAGGCCGGTTCCAACAGTCACGGAGGAAAAGAAGTACCATTCCTCGGGCCGAACGCCGCGGCAGGCGTCAAGATCCTTGGTATGCGTGGCCACGGTATGGGGGCCCAATCGCCGGGCCGCGGCCACCGGATCCTCCATCATCCGCAACGTGTTGCCGGTATCGAAGTTGACTTTCAAGTTCGGAGAATCGACACGTTCCAAAATTTCCAGGATTTCTGCCGACGTATAATCAATGTGGTTTTCGATTGCCAAAATCACTCCGCAATCGGCGGCGATCTTCACGCTTTCGCGAAGCATCCGAACTATTGCCTCGATCTGCGGTCCGTGGGGTTCATTCCGAAACATCAACGATGAGGCCACGATCCGCATGATCTTGGCGCCCATCTGCTCCGCGTTCGGGATCAAAGCGTTCATTTCTCGCCAAGCCCGCTGGTTTCGACCTGCTTCGAGTCCGTCGGGATGTCCCCAGGCCAAAACTCGTTCGAGTTTATGGTCGTCCAGCACGCTTTTCATGTCCGACAAGTAGCCCGGCTCCAAACTCTCGAAAAAACAAGATTCGAGCGAAACGCCATCGACCTCTAATTCGCAAGCGCGATGGATGAAATCGAGAAAGCTCCACCGAACGCCCGGATCTTTTTGATCGGGATATATCTCGCCGAAATAGCGATGGTAACAGTAGCTATCGATGCCGACTTTCATGAAACGCAACTCCGTTTAGTTTTCAAGAATATTCCAATCGAAGACCTTGCCCAGCAAGCGGATGTCGGCCATGTTGTGACCGGATGTAATGATGAAATGGTGCGAACAAAGCGTGCCTACCAGTTTACGACCGTCGCGAACGCGGATGACGCCGCCGTTCCGGCAATCCGAATCGGCGTATTGGGCATAGCCGGTCAACTCACCCTCGGCAACCGACAAATCGCGCATCGTAGGATGCAGCTTGACCAGCGTTACCTCGCCGGTGGGCAATCGGGCATCGATGGCCGTGGCGTTATCGTTCACGATGCCGAGCACCTTGGGCCGCAACGTCCATTGCGACGCATAGCCGGCGGGCAGCATCCCGAAATAGCCACAGTGGGCCGCTAGAATATGGTTTTCCGGCTGTTCGGCCTCTGGAAATCGTTCGATCCGCTCATGCTTCAAGGCGGCATCGCCCAGCAGAAAAGGATACAGATTCGTCATCATTAGCGGCTTGCCAAGGCTGTGTTGGAACAGATACTGGGTCAACATCGACATCGTATCGGCCTCGCATCCCCAGACCAAATCGCGCTCGCCATGAAGCATCGAATAAGCCAAACACGGCGTAGTGTCGGAAAAATGCGACTCGTTGAGGCAATTGATTCCCACGCCGCGAACCGATGGATCGGAATCTAAATCTTGTTTTAGCGCCAGATAGATCTTAATGGCGCTGCGGATCGGCTTTCCCTGTAAATTATCAACGGCAATCCGCCGGCTCGCCCAAGCTTCGTCGGCTTGTGCATCCGAGATTGCTTGCGCACGTGTGCCAAGATCGCGAAAACTTTTCTTCACGACATCGATGCCGTAGCTGTCGCGAATGCGCCGGCTACACTCGTCTTCCCACCAATAGAACCGCTTGAAGATGCTTGCCTGAAAGCCATCCCCCGGGTTGTCTTGGTAGACTAAAAACTTGACTCCGCTTAATTCGCGTTTTACGGCCAGCGCACGGCACACACTTTGTGCCTGGAATAAATTGGACGGCGCGATCGTGTCGATCTCGTGTGACTTCAAGTAGCACATGATCTCCCAATCCCACATCGAAAGCGTACCGAACTGTGATGTTACCACGAGAATCGGCCGATCAATGGCGCGGAACTTTTCCACACTGCGATAGGCTTCGCCGAGCAATTGCGGAAAGACGACGGCGTCGGACTTCGGCAACTCGGCGCCTAACGGAACCGCCGGAAGCAGTTCGGCTTGGTCGGCCAAGAGCGTTTTTACGGCGGCAAGCTGTTTATCGAAATCGCCGTCTCGACCAGGATCGAAATAAACGGGCGTTAGACGAGCTTTCATGAATCACTTTCCTTGAACTTGTGCTTCTTTGCGAAATTGGCCGGGCGTTTTTCCCAAACGGCTTTGAAAAACAGCGCCCATGTATTCTTGATGACGGAATCCGGTTTTCAAAGCGACCGTGCGCAACGGCAAATCGGTTGTCGATAACAAATGCTGGGCTTGTTTCAATTGCGTTCGTATCATCTCGTCGCGAATTGTGCGACCCAGGATTCGCCGGAAGCGTTCTTTCAACGTGCTATGCGAAATCGAAACATGGGCGACGACTTCGCGAACGGTCAATCCTTCACAGGCTTTTTCATGGATCAATGTCATCGCCGCAACGACATCTTCATCCGGTATCGCTAAGATATCGCTGGAATGACGCACGGCCACGCCGGCCGGATCGATCCATCGCGGTTGTTTCGGCTTCCGGCCGCCGTGCATGAGGCTATCCAACAATGCGGCCGCCTCGTAACCCACCTGGGCATGATTGGCGATCACGCTCGATAACGGCGGATTGCAAACTTCGCAAACCGTTTCGTCATTATCCACGCCCACGACTGCCGCTTGTTCAGGCACGGCCACTTGCGCGCGCCGACAGGCTTCTAGTATCTTTTGACCCACGGGATCGTAACATGCCATGATGCCGACCGGCTTCGGCAAGCGTTGTATCCAGGCGGCCAATCGCTCTTGTTGGATTTCCCAGGAAGAATCGGATCGGGTATGTAAAGGAAGCCGAAAAAACCGGCACTTGCAGCCTGCCGCCGCGATGGTTTGCTCGAAAGTCGTCCTTCGCTGCTCGGCCCAATTCATCTCGGCGAACCCGCAATAGCCGAAACTACGCAATCCACGTTCGAGCAGATGCTCGGCGGCCATTCGACCGATTGCCTCGTTGTCGACATGAACGAGCGGAATGCGACTGCTGCGAGCCACACCCAACACATCGACTGCCGGCAGACCGGTATGCTGCACGGCCTCGGCTACATGGTGATGCTGGAGACGGACGATAATCCCGTCGCCTTGCCACGTTTTCAGCCACGCCGGCGCGGCAGCCTCCAGGCTGCGCGGCTCGTGATAAATCGCCCAAGGGCCGTGTTCATGAACGTATCGCGAAATACCCCGCAAAATTTCTCGGCCCGAGATCAACGATGTCTCGACGAGCAAGGCTACGTGCGGTCGCGATATTTCCGGTTTACGTTTCATGAGAACTGTTGGCGATTGCCGCGACAAAATAATTGTAATTACTTGGTTTTCTTTTCCTTGGCTTTCACGCCTTCCGTGGCGGGAGAATCTTTGTACATCATGCGAACTCCATCATCCTTAATCAACTTTCGCGTTTTCTTATCCCAGTGGCGCGTGCGGACCGCCATCTTGTGGTTCTCTCCGTGGCATTCCGTGCAAACTAAGTGCTCCTCCGCTTTCGGATCAAACACTTCCTTGTGGTATTCCACCTTCTTCTGCTTGTCCTTTTCAAGCACTTTGTCTTTCGGATGGCATGTCATGCAAAAAGCATCCACTTCGGACGAGGCGAACATTTTGTCGGGCGGCGTCAAGCCGTCCTCGTCGCCGCTGTGCTTTTCCGAGTCGCCATGACATTTCGCGCAACCGACCCCGGGCTTGATGTGCTGTTTGACGAGCTTTTCGTGCTCGTAGTTCAAGTGGCACACGAGGCAATAGGAGTTGTCGGCTGGTTCAACTTCTTCGGCAACGGCGGCCTTGCCGGGGGAGGGCGAATCCTCGGCGGGCATCGCCGTCGGAA
>CAYWGR010000113.1:0-18271 GCA_964458015.1 uncultured Planctomycetaceae bacterium | reverse complement strand
CGCGGCGATTTTCGTGCTCGAAAGCCGGCAACATGCGGAAGCCCGGGGTGCAACGATGTTGGCCCGTCTGTGTGGTGCGGCGTCGGCCTTTGATGCGCGCGGCCACGCCGGCGAAGGACTTTGCCGAACGATGCGGCTAGCGTTGAGTCAGGCGAACGAGGGAACGCAACAATTGGGATTCGTCAGTGCGAGCGGGATTAGTACGCAGGATGAGGATCGAATCGAGGCGGCAGCCGTTGGCGAAGTTGTGCCAGATGTGCCGGTGACTGCTCTTAAGAGCTATTTCGGCAATTTGGGCGCGGCCGGCGGAGCGATGGAAATGGCGGCATCCGTGTTGGCGTTGCGCGAAAGAATTGTGCCGAGGACGCTTAATTATTGCCGGCCCGATCCACACTGTCCGATTCGCGTCATCCAAGGAGAACCGATGACGTTGACACAACCTTCGGCGCTCGTGATCAATCGCACACGCGCCGGGCAAGCGGCGGCGGTGGTTTTGCGGGGCGAGTAGAGCCGGTTAGCCCGCATTTCTCGCGGTAGGGTGGGTCAAGGTCGCATAACGTCTTGGTGGGTCTACGCAAACCAATCAACCGTTGCTCCACACACTGCAAGAAAGCAAACCAACTTGCTGCGACCGAAGCCCCACCAGAACATCGGTTTGCTTGACCCATCTCATTGCATTTTGGGTAGAAAAGCCGATTAGCCGTATTCTACCAACCAATTGCACTCATCCCGCAAAAGAAATGACGCACCAACAAAAAAACCTCAGCGGTTTACAACCGCTGAGGTTTTTGATTTACGGACGGATTGTCAAGATGGCTTCGGTTTAGTAACCGGTGCCCGGGCCTGGATCGACGTTGCCGACCATGTGGAGGTGGTCGTGATCGATGTAAACCACTTCCTGGCAATCTTCGTCGGTCGTGGTATACGGAATCGGCCAGCCAACGCGAGTCACTTCGCTATAGTACACAATGCACTTATAATGGGCATGGTGGAGTTGGGCGGGGCCAACCAGCGGATACTCACGCGGCGGATCGATATAATCAGCGATCGGCTCAGTTACGATACGCACATTCGTGCGTTGGATTTCATGCATTCCCGGAAGCCCGCCCTGAATAGGCTTCGCTTTCTCCAAGGCACGCATCACTTCGTCTTCCGACGGAGCGTCTAATGCAGCCGTGGGACAATTCGGCGTGATCGGGCCCAACACGGGCATCCGTTCATAACGCTCGTGGTTCCAGAACTTATCTTCCGGCATTTTTTGGAAGAACGGCGATACCGGGATCGGTATGCACCAAAGGCCAAGGTTTGGCCCGGCGACCGTTGTGCATCCCGTAAGACACAACAGTGATAAAAGACCCAGTATTTTGTGTACGGTGCAGGTGGCCTTGGTAGACATCCGTATCTCCTCGACAAGAATTTTTGGGGCTATGCCCTGGTTACACATACATATCGTGTTAAATTGTGCCGGACTTGCAGGTTTTTCTGGTAATGAGGAAAAAAACGAAGAAAAAATAGAGCCAAGAAACAAAAAAACCCCCACGCCGGAGTGCCGGGTGAGGGTTTCATCGATGCCTAGAATGCTAATGATCGGTCAGACGACTGCTTTTTGGCGATGATTGGGCCAACGATTGGTCGGCTTGGGATCATTGGTTTTTTTAGGATTCGTTGGTTGTCGGTCGATCACAATACCTTTTTCTACCGATGCCAGCAGCTTGCAGGCTGGTCTTTGAAATCAAGGAACCACCAGCCGTCGTCCCATTCCAAGGTCACTTTCCGCCATCCCATCGGGACTTGCGGATAGGGATAGAAGGGGCCAATGTAGGGCCATGCCGTGGCCGAGTATTGCTTGGGATAGGTTACGGCAGCGTAGTTAGGATAAGCTGCGTAGCTTGGCCAAGCATAGTTCGGCATACAGGGCTGGTCGTACCGGGCCGGGGCAACGCCGGCGCGGTTGGCAGCGGTGTACATGGGCAACGGAGCGCCGTTCGGGGCGACCGGGCCACGGGTGTTGGCTTGAGCCACATAGGCCTTTTTGGTCATGGGCTTAGCGCGTTGCGGCACGGCAACCGGTTGCGGAGCTTCTTCGGTCTCTTCAGCCGAAACGGTTTCAATCGGCTGAGGTGCATACGAACTGGAAACGTGCTGGGCATTCTCTTGTTCCGAGTTGCCTTGCACCATGGATTCCAGACGTTTCACAAGGCTTTGTTTTTGCATCGGCTGTTCGCGAAGCGGGTTGTCTTCGCTCGTCGAAGCCGCCGTTTTCGCGGTTTCGGTCGGAGCGACGGCGAGCTCGTTCACGACCCGGGTAACACCAGGAGTTTTGAACACGATTTTTAGAGCCGTGTTCATTTGCTCCTCGTCCTGCACCCGGCCGCGAACCCAAGCTGTACCCTCTTGGAACTTCACGCCGATTTTGTAATCACTCATCTGGCCGCTATTCCGCAGATTGCGAGCAATCTGTTCGGCAACCTCTTGGTTACCGCCGAGTGCAAAGCCAGGCACCATGGCGATAAAAGCAGCCATCGCGAAACCCGTCAGAAAACGTCGCATTTTCTCCCTCCTCCTAAAGATTCACCCCGTGGATGGACACCACGGGCAAGTCGGTAGATTGGTGTGGTCAGCCGAGCAACGGAATGGGCGAGATACTAGCTAGGAGGGCCCGCCGCGCCGCAACTGGTTGCGGACGGGATCGCGGAATTGCCCCCCCAGGCAACGCGCTTTTCCGGTGATTGCTGCCTGAATATAGGTTTCGGTTGGCCGGTTCTACCGAAAGGAAGCTTTTTTTCGATTTTATGGGTCTGCGCGGAAATAACGGGCAAGATAGGCGATAAACTGGGCGACGCTGGCAAGGTGTTCCGATTGATCCGGGGGGTAGGCTAGGCAGCGACCAAAATAAACCAGAATTTCAGCTCGCCAGATTCGGGCTTTGTAAGAATAACAATGCCATGTTCAGACACCTTTTACAAAACAAACCGACGAACCCGTTCCCGCGATAGAAGCTGATTGGAGATTGTCCAACTCACCAGGTATTGGATTCGTGGCTTTGCCGAAAGTCGCAGGTGACCGTCAGGATCATAAAAGCCAAGGTAGTAGAGCAGGCAATCCAACAGCCAGGCCCAATGCTCAAAGCCAAGATGGTAATTATCCCCATTAGGGAAAGAATGCCAAAAAATAACCAGTGGATTACCTGCTGGCGAGGGGATCCTTCGCTAAGGCGAGCAAACCAAGCGCTAAAAACACCAACAACTTGGGCTCCAACGAAGAGCCATAGGACGCTGGAAGAATCGAATCCATTCATGTGAGGCAGATTCCTTTCTGACGACTCCCATGATACCCTGTCGCTGGTGGATCAAAAAGAGCAAATGGCGTTCCTCTTGGGACATCCGTTCTAGGCTGCTCGCAAAATAGCAAAGTTTATTGGGCCCGGGTTCAGTAAATTTTTGGCGGTTTAGCCACAGACTGCAAAAATGCATCAATTTAGCCGGGAGCTAACAGCTCCCGGAATATGCGAGGATTGCACAATAGTTTAGCGGCCGCCGGTACGGCGGCCCTGTTGCCAAACTGCCGTACCGGTGGCAGCTAAATAACAAAGCTTATCCAACTTAACCATAAGAAATTACTGCGCGCTATAGGGCTTGGCAGGGTAAGCGGTCGATGGTATTCTAATATGTCTAACACTTGCACCCCCCGGGTGGAAGTGGATTTGCAGGCGTTTTGCACCCCTAGCTCAATTGGATAGAGCATCGGTCTACGGAACCGAAGGTTACAGGTTCGAGCCCTGTGGGGTGTACTTTACGGCGTAAGCAGTTACGTCAACGTAACTCGGAGACGCGGTAGGTGTCGTTGGGTGTCGTCACTCAAGTATGGCATTCGGCCGGGGTGAAATCAATCGCCGTCTCTTCTGGCTCGTATCGAGCGCCATCCTGTTATGTTTTGCCGTTGGGTCGTGTGTCCAGGTTCGGCATTACTACCGGAAAGCATAATCCGGCAAGCAATAACAAGGCGATACGAAGGGGTCCAATCGCAGGCTTTTCGGCAGTCTGCTGCCCCAAACCAGAGTAGACTAGCCCTTTGAATGGCTTCCGACGATTTGTCTTGCGAGATGGCAATCTTGGACTCGCTTGGCGAGGTAGTCACACAAAACGGTGTGTGATCAGGTGGGGAACAAAACGAAAAGGAATCTTGACACGCGGCGGCAGCTTACTAAATTGGGGGGGGATGGTAGGCTACCTTGAGTCTGGTCGCAGAGGAAACGTAGTATTTGGACTCCTTTGATCGAGAGAACCGTGATTGCCCAACAAGGCAATCCAACAAGGGGGGAAGTAGTAACAACACTAGCGGGCGGATTACGGTGTGTCGTGCATGACGCCGCAGTTCTCGCGATGGCTCTACGCACACTTCGCTACAGAGGAAGTTCCGAGCATGATCTCGGTCGTGGGACCGACCAACTTGCAGTTGAAGCGGCGCTCATAAAGTACCGGTCTCTGATGGATTTTCTGACTGGAGTAGTATCCGGACGAGATATCATCAAGATAGCCGTATTTGGCGAGCAACCCATAGTAATTACAGACAGGCGGCGACTGGACTTCAAACGATCTGTTAACAAATACTCAGCACACCTTACATGGGAACGCACGGTCAAAAACGCTGCCGTAGCCGAGTTTCCTCGCCCGAAGACAATCCTAAAGTACGGCCCGCTGCTTCTTTCGGATATTCGCGAGTTCATTGATCGCCAGATCGCAAAAGAAGTCCGCCTCAACAAGTACGGCAAAGAATACTACGCAAAACTAGTTGAATGTATGAGCTGATGGCCAGCAATCGACCGCACTAGTACGCGTGATCGGCCCCAGATCAGGCGACATTGAGCGATAACGTTGCCGACTGCCATACTATCTTAACCGATTGCTCGGACGATCCATCACACGACCGTCAAGCAAGGCAGGCAACGCAATCGCCACCGTCTGGGCAGCCTCTCGGTTCAACGGGATGGCCATCAGGATTGTCGCGTTATGGTGACCAAGTGGTCTCGGGCGGGCCTTCTTACGCCCGCGTGTCGGATTGGAGACTGACTTCCAACAATGCGTTGGCAGGGTTACAATCTACAACAGTTGTTGCACGCACTTCCACCCCGTGATCGGATCCCCCATGTTCTGCACAAAAGAAGAATTGCTCAACGAGTCTGATGTCGAGCAAAAATTCGTCTGGCCACTCCTTACTGCCACGCTGCCAAATGGCTTGGGGTATTCGTCGGTTGACATACGATCCAAGCCCGACATTCGCAAGCTACGAATCGACAAGGGGAAGAACAACGAGAAGCTCTATCATCCTGACTACGTGATTCTGATTGCTGGCATTCCAGTTCTCGTAATTGAAGCCAAGCATCCGCATGAAGATCCCGTTGCCGCGCTGCGCGAAGCACGCCTATACGCCCACGCCCTAAATGACGCATTCAAGGCTGGTGTGAATCCTTGTGTGCGAGTAATTGCGACAAACGGCCTTTTGACCGTCAGTAGCCCCGCTGACCAGGAATTGCCAGATGTCGAACTAGCATTTGAGGACGTAAACCCAACAAGCATTCCCTTCAATAAACTTGTTAGCCTTGCGTCACGAACTACAACGCAGGCGGCGGCCGACAGACTCCGCGACGTGCTTGTGACAAGGCCGTTTCATAGAGCACTTAACCTAATCGGTGGGCAGAGTGTTCGAGATGAGGACGTTGGATACAACACCTTTGGCTCAAGACTCTCGCTCGATTACCGGGCCGTTTTCAAGCCGGAAACGCGGAAGGAACGAGCGTACATCGTTCGCAATGCCTACGTGCGTTCGACCCGACGTGAGCACTACGTTGACGAGATTGACCGCATTGTTGCGACCTCGGTTGCCTCGACGGTGAAAGGAGCACAGCTGATCACCGATACTGAATCACCACGCCAACTTCTCGACGCATTGAATCGTGGCTCGTCGCTCGAAAACCAAGTCTTGTTGCTTGTTGGTGGACGGGGGGCTGGCAAGACGACATTTGTTGACTATATCCAAGAACTTAAGCTATCAGACAAACTACGTGAGAGCACGGTTTGGGTGCATCTCAATCTCAACCATGCGCCTGAAGACCGCACGCTCCAGGAACAATGGGCTCTCGAACATCTAATGCACGGACTCAAGGCTGCTTATTCGGATATTGACTTTGAAACTCGTGACACTTGGGACAAAGTGTATTCGGTAGAGCTGCGCCGCTTTGCGAAGATCTCATTGGCAAATCTAAAACCGGGTAGCGAGGCTTACGAAACACGCTTAGCGGACGAGATTATTCGACTTCAATCTGATGCGATCCTCACTGCAAAGGCCATGTGCCGGTACTTGGTTGCAGAGAGAGAACACAAACTCTTGATCGTCGTATTTGATAACTGTGATAAGCGGAACAGGGACGAGCAATTGGCAATGTTTCGAGCTGCTCGCTGGCTCCAGTCCGAAATCCGATGCTTGATCTTCTTGCCGCTACGCGATGTTACATACGAAACGTATCGAGATGAGCCACCACTAGATACCACTATCAAGGATTTGGTGTTTCGTATTGATCCGCCTCCTTTCGCCAAAATTCTCCGAAAGAGGCTCGACCTGATTGCGGCAGACATAGCTGCGCGGTCAAAGTCGAAGATGCTGGAGTTTACTCTCGACAATAGTATACGGGTGATGTATCCGGCAAATGAGCTAGGATACTATCTCGCGAGCATCCATCGTTCCCTGTACGAATACGATAAAGTCATCCGCAAGCTCATTGTTGGCCTTGCTGGCCGCGACGTCCGCCGAGCGATGGAGATTTTTCTGGAGTTCTGCCGTAGTGGGCATATCAGTGCGGCGGAGTATTTACAGATGAAGGCTGCAAATGGCAACTGGCCGCTCCCACGCCACGTAGTTGTGCGCGTGCTTCTTCGTCGCAACCGTCGCTACTATGATGGCAACTTGTCGTTTCTTAAGAACCTATTTCAGTGCCACCCCGAAGATGCTCACCCTGATCATTTTGTTCGAGCCAACATTCTTGGTTGGCTTGAGGTCAATCGGCAAGCCAAAGGGCCAACGGGGATTATCGGCTTCCACCAAGCCGGGACAGTCATTGCTGGGCTGGTTCCGATTGGACATGACGCTAATCGCATCCGGGAGGAACTAAAGTATCTGGTCGAACAAGGGTGTATTCTCACCGAACACCAACGGCCAGAAATCCAATCGGACAATGACCTTGTTCGCCTATCCTCTGCCGGATGGGTTCACCTGCAAATGCTCAAGGATTTTAGCTATCTGGCTGCATGCTCGGAAGAAACCTGGATTTCGTCGGAGGTGATTGCAAAGACTGTTGCAAACCGTATCGCCCATTTTGGCCCAAAGGTCCACAATTCACCGACTACGACTGCTGCAAACGCTCGCGATTTCATCGCGTATCTGCGTGGAGTCGCCGCCAAAGACGCTTCGCATCCTGAAGACTACTTAGAGGGAGACTTCGTGGGTGTCTCAACCGAAATGGACGAAATTGCAAAGCGTATCACGAGGGAGTTAAGACGCGAACAACCGATGCGAGGCTGGAAGGATGTCGATGAGCGGTTCTTCAAGGGCGTGGACTATCGAGGTACCGTTGTTTGGATTGAAGATTATGGCATCTTTGTTAGGTTGGATGCGGGCCCGAAAGGGTTGATTCATCTTTCAAAACTTAACGCTTCGCGACCGCTCACTTCGTTTAAAATCAATGATCGAGTTATCGTGAGAATCGAACGAATCGAACCAGAGGTCCAGAAACTCGCGTTCGCGTTTGTGGCTGACATTAACGACGAGGATGAGGAAGCCAAATAGAGGCAAGTGACCCGCGAGCCGCGATTGAACATTGCCATAATGAATCAATGAGGCAAGGGGAAGACCGCTTCGCTACAACGCAACTCGCGGGTTGTGATCTAGGCGACGGTCGGAGATTTTGTGCCCGTGAGGTGCGAGGTTGGGCCATCCGTTATTCAACCAGTTCATACTTCAACCTAATCAAGACCTCGGCGGTGTTGGAGCAGCGCATCGGACGTGCCCATCGCATGGGCCAAAAGCAGCCGGTGCAAGTCTATATTCTCGTCACCGAGGAGACGATCGAGGAAAGCCTCCTGGGCACGCTTTCGGCCAAGCACGATTTGGCCCTCGCGGCGCTGGATGCCGGATCGGATGTGACGCAGGTTGATTTCAACAGCGGCGTCGAGGAGCTGCGCCGCCGTCTGGAAGTCCTTCTTGGCGCGAAGCCGGAAGCGCCGGTCGATGTAACAAAGCGGGAATCCGTCCTTCAGCTATCCGAGGAGATTGAAAAACGCCGCGACCGCGTGGCTTCCGCCGGCGGCGAAATGTTGGGCGCGGTCTTTTATTTTTTAGGCGAATTAGTCTCTCAGAACGGTGCAACGTCGCCCGCCGAACCGCTGGTATCAGAAGTGGCCGACCGATTGGCCGAGTGCGTCGAAGAAGATGCCTCTGGTCGCCAACGGCTTACGATCACCTTGCCCGACCGCAACGCCTTGAACACCCTGGCCAAAACCTTGGCCCAATTGATGGCGGTTGGAGAAAGCAGAACCCAAACCGGCTGAGATCGCTTGCAATCCCCTAATCGTGAAAGCAACGTTCGACAAGGCTTGTCTGGCCGACCGTTCTCTGTTACTTTTTTGGGCGTGGGTTTTGTTGGCTTTCACGCAAGAAAGGCGTTATACCGACCAAGAGCCGTTTCGGCATCTTTGCCATACCTAAGCATGGCAAAGACCCAAACCATCCGCAATACATCGCAAGTTGTTGCCGCCAAAGGACTTGGAATATTTCATAACGTACAAGCGCCCGTAGCTCAAGGGATAGAGCAGCGGATTTCTAATCCGCTGGTTGCAGGTTCGAATCCTGCCGGGCGTACTTCGGTGACTTCTCGAAAAATCGCTTCTTCGGGCTTTCTGCCTTGGCGGTTACCCAGCTTATCACTCCACAGTACAAAATGTGGGGATGGTGATGTCGCAGGATTTTTCCATGGTCAAAATAGATAAACTGTGAAGCGGGCGGGCTTGCCCGCTGTGTTTTGTAAGCAGTTGTATGCCGTGGGCATGGACAACCCATCTCACATTCGTTCCCGCAACCTCCAAAATCCGCTACGGCATCCGATGGTGAAGACTTTTACGAAGGCATCAAGTTTAACGTCAAAAAGGCCGATAATGGCGCACAACTACTCTTTTTGCGCACTTACAGGGCGTCATGACGACTTCCCATCTTCACAAAGCCGCGGTAGTTTTAGCCAGCTTGCCCAAAGAGCAAGCTGCGGAGCTATTGAGCCGGCTTGATCCTGTTGAAGCCGAGGCAGTCGCCGCCGAAACGGCCAAGCTCCAGGAAATTGCCGATGCCGAACAAGAAGAGGCGGTCCGAGAGTTTGTCGGAACGGGCGCGGCTTGTTTGAACGCCTATTCGCCCGCTCCGATTCGGCCGTTTTTGTTTCTCTATGATCTGCCGAGCGAGATACTGCTCGATTTACTCGCCAATGAGCATCCTCGCACGATTGCGATGGTGCTTTCCTTCCTGCCGGCGCATCAGTCGGCCGCGGTGCTGGCGGAACTACCGCCCGAGGCGCAGCTCGCCATTGTCCGACGCATGGCTTCCGCGATTGAACCGCAACGCGAGGCGGTGCGAGACGTGGAACGCGCGATGAAGCGTCGTCTGTATGATTCCGAAGATTCAGCGTCCGGCAATCGCGGGATCGCCCGGGTCGTTGGGATGCTGAATGTCTTAGACCCTGCCGCGGAACGCCGATTATTGGCCGAGCTTTCGGAATCCGACCCGAAGTTGGTGCATGAGATTCGCCGTGTGATGTTTGGCTCGGATGTGGCCGCTTATGACGACGGCGGCGTTGCCGGCGCGGCATGCTGATTCTTCTGCCCTGTTTTTTGCTAACGGAACAGTGACGCCGGCGTAACGGGCATAGGACATCGTTTCCTATTCAAATCTACGCTGATTTTACCTATCTCGAACGCATCGACCGTCCAATACGTTCGGCAAATCGCTTGCGGCTTCGCAAAGGCACCACCGCGCAACTTTGAATTCGAATCCGTAGGAGACCCTCATTCCTGAGCCATGTTCACAAGCACGTGAGGGAAACAGGAAGAACCGTGTCATTTGCCAAGAGATGCCGTGTTTGTCTACATCAAAATCTGGCTCAAGAACTGGCGGGTGCGGGGCATTTGGGGATCGTCGAGCACTTGGCTGGGGGTGCCGTCTTCGATGATTTTACCGTCGGCCAACACGACGACACGGTCGGCGGCACGTCGGGCAAAGCCGATCTCGTGGGTGACGAGAATCAGCGTGAGACCGTCGCGTCGTAGGCTTTCGAGAACACTGAGTACCTCGGTTTTAAGCTCGGGATCCAACGCGCTGGTAATTTCATCGCAAAGCAGCCCTCGGGGCTCCATAGCCATGGCTCGGGCGATGGCGACGCGCTGTTTTTGGCCGCCGGAAAGCTCCGAGGGATAGGCATTGACGCGGTCGGCTAGCCCAACACGTTCCAACAGCCGCATGGCACGCTCTTGGGCATCGGCACGACTGAGCTTCAACACGCACCGGGGTGCTTCCATGACGTTTTGCAACGCCGTGAGATGCGGAAAAAGCTGAAAATCCTGAAAAATCATGCCGAACAATCGGCGCACCTGCAACGCGCCGGGGCAGGCATGATGGTTGCGATTCGGCAAGAGCGTATGCGAGCCGACGCGAATCTCGCCTTCGTCGAAGGAGTTCAGGCCGTTGATCGAGCGGAGCAACGTTGATTTGCCCGCACCGCTGGGCCCGATCAGGGCCACGGTTTGGCCGGCGTTAATGCAAAGGCTGACGTTATCGAGCACCAAACGCTGCCCGAAACGCTTTGTGACGTTGCTGATGACGACTTGCATCTCGTCGCTCATCGTCCCTTCCCCCAGCGTCGTTCGAGATAGCGCGACAAGTGACCAAGTGGGACTGACATTATTAAGTATAATAGCGCCGTGACGAGCCCGATTTCCAAATACTTGAGGCTCGACTTGGCCAAAATCTGGTATTCCTTGGTCAACTCCTCGACGGCGATAATGCTAACGATGCTGGTGTCTTTGAACAGCGCAACCAGGTCGTTGGTCGTCGGCGGCAGGATCACCCGAATGGCCTGGGGAAGAATGATGCGGTGGAACGTATGCAGGCGGGTCATGCCTAGCGAAGCACCGGCCTCCCATTGTCCCACGGGTATCGAAGCGATGCCGGCCCTATAGATTTCCGCCTGGTAAGCGGCGTAATTCAGCCCAAAGCCTAAAATGGCGGCTGCGATGGGAGGCAACCGCAGATCAATCGGCAAAGCATATCGTTCTGCGATGACGGGCAGGCCATAATAAAGAAAATACAGCAGAAGCAGCACGGGAATGCCGCGGAAGAACTCCACATAGATCATCGCCGACATTCGCAACGGAGCGGGGCCGTATAATCGGCATAAAGCAATCGGCAAGCCCAGAGTCGCCGCGAGCAACATGCTGACAAACGTCAGCCGTACGGTCATCCAGGCTCCTTCGAGCAGCAGCGGGAAATAGCTCCAAAAATCCCATCGCCGACCCGATTCCGCAATAAAATCGTTTGTTTTGTCCGCTTCCGAAAGCAGTGATTGGTGCTCGTTCCAGATGTGCCATTTCTCGTAGATACGCTGCAATTGGCCTGAGTCGAGCAGCTTTTTCAAGGCAACATCGAACTCGGCAGCCAAGGATTCTTGCTCCTTCCGAAAGGCAATGCCGTAGAATCCGGGATGCGAGGCTTCGCCCAGGAATTTCAGCTTGGGATTCGGCTTGGCATAGTAGGCCGCGATCGGGAGATCGAGCAAGACGGCGTCGAGTCGCCCCAGCTCTAAATCAACATAAGGCTCGACCTGATTGCCGTAGACCTTTTTGGTGATATTCAACTTGTCCAAGAGGCGTTCGGCGGCGGTGTCTTCCAGAGTGCCTACGATGGCCCCCGCTGTCTTGCATGTCTCCAGCGAGTCGAACCGCGTTTCATCGGCCCTGGCCACGAGTTGCAGCGAATAGACGTAATAGGGCCTTGTAAATCGCAGGGCTTTGATACGATCGGGGGTCATTTCGACGCCGTTCATCGCGAAATCGAAATCGCCGCGTTGAAGCCCCGAAACGAGGCTTTTGAAGTCGTATTGAACGTATTCGATCTTGCGGCCAAGCTCTTTTTCCAATGCCGCAGCCAACTCGACTTCAAAGCCGACGTAGCGATCCACGTTCGACGGATCTTTGCAGATATAGGGCGCGCCGCCTTCGGAGTCGGCGGCCCAGCGCAATGGCTTTTTTTCAGGCGATGCAGTAATGTCGGCTGCGTCTGCCCTGAGAGCGCAGGCTGCACAGAAGAAGGCCAACAGTACTATGCCCGCCCATCGCTCGGTTTGTTTCACGCGCGCACGCCCTGGTCAACAAGGGTTCGATCTTGCCACAACGACAAACATCTTGGCGCGGGGGCGATTATTCGCCCGTGTACGGCAGCAAAGCCATGAAGCGTGCCCGTTTGATAGCCCGGGTAACCGCATGCTGGCTGATGGCGGTGCAGCCGCTTTTACGACGGCTGATGATCTTGCCCTGCCGGTTCGTGAGCTTTTTGAGAAGCTCGATGTCCTTGTAGTCGACGTACATGGGGCTTGGCCTCTGTCCATCGACGAAAATGGGATCCTTCTTCTTCGTGCGAACCTTAGTTTTAGCCCGCCGCTTGCTAACCTTATTGACTTGAAGTCGCCTTGCCATAGGGGGTTCCTAATCCACGTGCTTTCCGAAGGTTGGTACCGGCCCGGCCGGACCCAACCAATCCATCCCGGCCTGGGGGAAACGATCTAGTTTAGCAAAATTTTGTCGGCCGACAAGGCGTGTTCACTAGAAGCATCTTGGGTGGTCTTGCGTAGTTTTATAAAAAAACACACAAACTAATGCTATTGGGGGTGCGCAACTAAATCTACGTGGGTAATTAACCCTGGACTGTCTGCCACTAACCCTGATGGCTAATCGAGGACCACTCTCAATACCAACTCCCGCCAATCCCTTGCCCGTCTTTGCGGTTGCCGAGGCAGCCAAATGTGGCCGGATTGATGGAATAGCTTAGTGAGCGGACCGAGCCATCGCAAAATGCCATATTGAAGCCGGTGGCATGAGCACTACCGAAACGATGCCCGGTGCCATCGCCGCTCCGGTCTTGGGACAGGGTTAAGGAGGTCGAAGTCCAGCGAATAATATCTTCGTTATCGCCCATCAACATGTTTTCGTTGTCGCCGCCATCTTCCCCAGTGGAATAATAGTCAGGCATCAAGTATTTTTCGCCGACCAAGCAGGTATTGCTGGTTCCATCGATCACTTGGGCAATGGTTACTTGACTGCCGCAATAGGCGATTCCATTGGCCAGTTTGGCAACTGCGCCGAACTTGGCGGCAGCCGTCGATGCTTGTCCGCTTGCAATATCCTTGGGACCGCCGCCGTCCCAACCACCGTAGGATGGATCTGTATAGTAATCGCCGCCATTGGCAGCGTAGTCGGCTTTCCCGACGTTGGTAAGCGGATCGGTATAATACGGCGTTGAAGTGGTTTGCCAAGTCGGATAGGCAACGGCTGGCCGCCGACTTGGGCAGATCGTGGCAGCCAATGACGTGCCGACCATTTGGGCCGCAGCGGCTTTGCGGGTGGGACTTGTCGAGGTTGTTTTGCCCACTTGCAGATCATGCAAAGCTTGTTGTTCGATATAGGGCAAAATGTTGTAGAACCATCCGCCGGGCTGTTTCGTGCCGAATCCATAGTCGGGATCTCCGACCCAATAATAACCCCAGCCGCAGGTTGGCAAAAAACCTTGCGTCTGCTCGTGATTGAGGGCCGCCAATCCCATTTGCTTCAAATTGTTGCTGCATTGCAGCCGCCGTGCGGCCTCACGCGCCGATTGCACCGCGGGCAATAAAAGCGAGATGAGGATCCCGATGATCGTGATAACGACGAGCAGTTCTACGAGCGTGAAGGCATTGTTTCGTGAGGCAGATTTCATGACATATTGTCCCTAGAGGAATCGCTCAGGCAAGTGTGCAGCCCTCTAAACAAAATACTTGATATTCAACTGTAATGATGTGTTGCGGACGCACCCCACGTTTGCCATGTACGATTGTGGTGGAATCGGAGGCGAACGGCGATGTATCCTGCTCGATACATTCGCCATTCGCCATCCAGTATTCGATGGATTTACTTTTGCTTTCGCCATACATAGCAGACCAAGCCGATGAATCCGGTAATGAGTAATATAATCGTAGATGGCTCGGGGATGGATTGGATGCTGACGTTGTCGATCAAGGTTGTGAGATCCGTGACTCCAAAGGGAACCGTGCCGGCGAAAATGAGGGTGTTTTTTTCCGCCGTCAATGTAACGGAATCACTGATGACTTGAATCATTTGGGAGGTGGAGGTTGGTGAGACGGTTCCGACGCCGCTAAAGGTCAGGGTTTTACCACCAAGCGTGACCGTAATGGGTTGGCCGCCATTGATGGGGGTTCCATCTTCCGTAGTGCCCATTCCGCGGCCCTCGATGTAGAAGCTGACGGTGTAGCTGCCGGCGGTGAATCCGCTGATTTCTTGCGAGAAGCTGCCGGTGCCTTGTAGAAATGCGCACTGGTTGTCGATTGCCTGGCCGGTGCATATAGCGCTGCCGGCAGTTGCGTATCCGTCGAAGGACGCACCACCTGATGCTCCGAACGTCCATTCGCCCGTGTTGGTTAAGTCCCCAAAATCAGGTGTGTACACGAAGCCGCTGATCGGATTCGTCTCAAAGCCGGCGTTGCCCACGGTAATCGTAGTGGCCGAAGCGGCTTGGCTCCAAGCTGCCGCTATTCCGAGAACCAAGCACATTGCTACCTTTCGCACTCTCATGACATCATACTCCTGAAAAGATAGGGGTAAATCATCGCCAAGCACCGTGCCTAGCGATCCTGTTTTTCCGAGGCAAGTAGCCCGGTTAAAAGGCAAACGTTGAATTGCTATGTTTTGTGTTCTCATCTTCTATTTACCGGCTGTTGGCAGCATTTCCAAAGTCGGATCGCCGAAAACGATCCATCCGCCGTTTTTGCCATTGCTGGATTCCGTACTGACGAGGGTTAGGAACCGGTCGTTTTCGCTTAGACGGATGCTTATTTTTTGCGGGCTGTTCCAGCAGCAGAGACTTCCGTATTGGAAACGTTTTCGGCCATCGACGAATGCCCAAACGTCCGCCGAAATGGGATGCTGATGGTGTTGAGCGTCTTCGGTATTGCCAACATAGGCAATGAAGCGAAGGAGATGGCAACCAGGATAGCGATGGCGGACGGCTTCCAGGTCAAAGGTAATGCCTTTGTTAGCGAACAACATTAACGCCGCGTGTTTTACTCCTGCAAAATCAACGCCGCCCATTTCCGCGGGAAATTGCGCCGCGTTCCACAAGGCGACGTCATCGATAAACGTAGTGCGGTCATCGTTGTCTTGGAAAGGAACCGTGCCTGCAAAAGATATTGTGTGGGAGCCTGCGGCGACGGTGAATGGATCGCTCGTAAACTGCTGCATTGCGTTGCCGACCGCATGCGGTTTTGCCGATGCGATACCATTGAAAGTTAATGGTTTACCATCGATTTCCACCCGCAGGGGATTGGTGTGACGGTCGCGACTTTCGGCATAAAAACTAAGGATGTAAGTGCCTTCTTGGAAACCATCGATTTTTTGCGAAAAGTCGCCGGTGCCCTGAATGAAGGCACACTGATTGCCGAAGCAGTGAAGGAGTCCCATGGCGCTATTGGCCGTTGTAAAGCCGGCATAAGCCTTGCCGCCCGAGGGGCCGAAAATCCATTTTCCGGTTCCTGAAAGTCCGGGGTTACGGAACGGAGGCGTATAAACCAGGTCGCGGATTGGCGGACTCTCGAAGTCGCCGTTGTCAAGTTTCGGAACGGAATTGGCTGCACCGTTGCCCAATGTCCAGATGTAGCCCTGTGTGGAGTTATCGGTTTCGAGCAAAAACTCGAAGGTGTGATTTGCCGAATCGAGTTGCACAGGGCCTTTATTGCCTGCTGGAATAAAGACGCCATCGACCATGGGCAGCCCTTCGACCCGATGGTAAAGGCCATCGCCGCGAAGATTAAAATCCGGTGTCGTTGTGGCCGGACTGATCTGAATCGCGCCGGTTTGTGGATTAATGCCACGATTAGATGCATTCCCCAAGCCCGATCCGCCTGCGACCACGTCGGCTAGATCGAGTTGAATCAGTGTCTTTTCAGAAATATCCCGGGTAAAGGTGACTTTGTGCGTATGGTTACGCAGTACGTTGTAATTGGCGATGCCGTTTTGTTCTACTTTTTCGATCTCGGCCGATTCGTCGGCTAAGAGACGAATGGTTTGCGAGGGACGTTTGCTATCGCCGTTCGTTTTCAACTCGACGACGCCTTGGAATACGCGGGCTGTTGTAGCACCGGAATCTCGAACCTCGACGCCAAACTCCGTGCCGAGATCGGTGACCGTGGCGGTCGGCGTTCGCACGGCGAACGCAGGGGCGGGGGAAAGCAAGTGATTAGGGATTAGAGATTGGGGATTGGAAATTTGGGATTTGGAGATTTCGGGATTTCGGGATTTTGTGTCTGATTCACCAGCCACTTTTTCCGGTCCCTGACCTCTGACCTCTGACCTCTCTTCACTAGCCACTAACCACTGGCCACTAGACACTAATTTCTGACCACTAGCCACTTTTTCTGACTGCTGACCGCTGATAGCTGACAGATTCTGCTTACGCTCCCCTCTCCCCTCTCCTCTCTTCTCTAATTTTGCCGTCAGTTTGCCCACCGAAAGAAAGCCGCCGGCCGAAGAATCGACTTTGTAGGTGACAGGGCCTTGAAGGATAACTTTCGCGCCGGAGTCGTAAGTGATCTCCATCAGACCGGAGGACAACGCATAGCGACGCCCCAAGGACACCGCGTTGCCGAGTTCGGTGGAGGTGTTGATGTCGGACCATTTCACATCGACCATGCCTGTGATGCGACCGATATGCTCGAATTGTGACGAGGAAACGGTTGCGACGGACGGTGAGGACGGTTGGCTCTTTTGGGCGGTAGACTCGTGATGGGAAACGTAGACGAACGAGCCTGCCAAGAGGCCAAGACTTGTTATGATCGTTGCAGTCAACATCGCAAACGGCACTTCCTGGGAGAAGAAGCCTATGGTGCCGTGAACGAAATTGCCAAGGAAAGAGGGAACGGAAGGGGCCGCCGGCTCGGACGACGGGACTTGTAGTTGACGTAGCAAGGCTTCATCAACATCGGTGGGCATCGAGGGTTGCAGCGGGCTTTCAGAATCGTCGGCCAAGGGGAATTTCGCCCAAGTGCGCAGATTCCACGAAACGTACATGTAGCGAATGTATTGTTTTCGGAATTCTTCGTCTTGGCAAACAAGTTGGTCGAGCCGGGCCGCTTGCTCGTCGGAGAGATTTTCATTGAGAGCGGCTGTGGCAAGCTGGTGCAACTCGCTTAGGCGATCTTCCGACATGGGCGATTCAAAAACATTCATCATCGCTCCTCCTCGCGCATGGCCAATTCAACGCATCGCTGAAGGTCGATACGGATTTTTGCGACGGAATGTTGCGTGCCGCGAACGGAACGCCCCAAACGAAGAGCGACGTCTTTGATGGATTCTTTTCCGGCGTAGCAAGCCCATAGCAATTCGCGCGCGGATTGCCCCAGCTTAGCGATGCAGTCGCTTAAGGTTTGCCGAAGAGAAGATGCCTCGGTGGCCAGCGATGCAGCATCGTGAGAAATGAGGTCGACGAACTGCTGGCTGAAGCGTGCCGAGGCCCTTTGGGAGCGCTTTCGGTAGGCCAGGACCAAGAAATAAGCGATAGTGCGCGCCCAGGCCCCGAAATCTTTGGTAGGGTCATAGTTTTCGAACTGCTCCCACAGCCGGAGCTTCGTCTCTTGGGCAATCTCATCGGCATCGGCCCAATTGGGCACCAGAGAGATGATGTATCCGCTTAGTTCCTGCTCGTGCAGCCCGAGCAATCGCACAAATTCGCTTGTGCGAGAGTCTTTGTCCGAACGGCGGGAAAGGTCGTCTGTCATAAAGAAGTCCGTTGAACCATGCTGGACACGTAACTGTTGCCCGAGCCCCCTAAAAAGTACGGCTGTAGCGTCCCATCTATCTGAGGGTATCCCGAAATTCAAATGCCAGGGCCGTTCACGGCCCTTGTCCGCCGCAGGCGGTAT
>CAYWGR010000112.1:0-18323 GCA_964458015.1 uncultured Planctomycetaceae bacterium | reverse complement strand
TAGACGCGAAACTGCGTGAACTACCCATGAGCAGGTTGAAGCGCGGGTTATACCGCGTGGAGGACCGAACCCACTTGGGTTGAAAACCGAGGGGATGACTTGTGGGGAGGAGTGAAAGTCTAATCAAACTCAGGGATAGCTCGTTCTCTCCGAAATATTTTTAGGAATAGCCTCGAGCAACTACGTACCGGGGGTAGAGATACTGAATCGGGTTAGGGGTCCTCCAAGACTACCTTCCTGAACCAAACTCCGAATACCGGTGCGACTATCTCGGGAGACAGTCCGCGAGGGATAAGCTTCGCGGTCGAGAGGGAAACAACCCAGACCATCTGCTAAGGTCCCGAAGTCGAGCTTAGTCACTAAGGAAGTTGAATTGCCGTGACAGCCAGGATGTTGGCTTAGAAGCAGCCATCATTTAAAAAGTGCGTAACAGCTTACTGGCCGAGCAGTTCTGCGCCGATAATGAACGGGAGTAAGCCCGACACCGAAGCAGTGGAATCCGTAAGGATTGGTAGGAGAGCGCTGAAGATCAGATACGAGCCGTACCGGAAGGAGCGGTGTCGGGATCTTCAGGTGCTTATGCCGGAATGAGTAACGATAAGGCAGGTGAGAATCCTGCCCGCCGAAAGCCTAAGGTTTCCTGGGGAAGGTAATTCCGCCCAGGGTTAGCCGGTACCTTAGTCGAGGCCGAAAGGCGTAGACGATGGATAGCAGGTCAACATTCCTGCGCCACTTGTGTGGACCGATGGAGGGACGGCGTCTGAATGGTGAGCCGTACGAGTAGAAACGTCGGTAGGCCGTGTTGAGGTGGGGGATAGGCAAATCCGCCCCCATAAGCCAAGGCACGGACTCGAGCGCATTTACGTTCGTGAAGTCATCTGAAGGGCGTCCAAGAAAAGCTCCTAAGGGTTGAAGCACAAGTGACCGTACTAAAACTGACACAGGTAGGCGAGACGAGTAGTCTAAGGCGCTCGGGAGAATGGTGGTTAAGGAACTCTGCAAAATGACCCCGTAAGTTCGCGATAAGGGGTACCTTCGGGGGTTCACGCTCCTGGAGGTCACAGTAAATCGACATCAGCGACTGTTTATCAAAAACACAGGACTCTGCCAACTCGTAAGAGGATGTATAGAGTCTGACGCCTGCCCGGTGCCGGTAGGTTAAGGAAGAAGGTTAGCCGTAAGGTGAAGCTTGCGACCGAAGCCCCGGTAAACGGCGGCCGTAACTATGACGGTCCTAAGGTAGCGAAGTTCCTTGTCGGGTAAGTTCCGACCTGCATGAATGGCGTAACGACTGATGTACTGTCTCAACCACCAACCCGGTGAAATTGTAGCCGTGGTGAAGATGCCACGTTCCCGTAGCTAGACGGAAAGACCCCATGAACCTTTACTGTAGGCTGGTATTGGGCTGTGATATGTTCTGTGTAGGATAGGTGGGAGGCGTTGAAGCCGGTACGCTAGTATCGGTGGAGCCAACCTTGAAATACCACCCTGGGCATATTTTAGTTCTAACTCTGTTTCCCGTGAATCCGGGCAGAGGACATTTCCAGTTGGGCAGTTTGACTGGGGCGGTCTCCTCCAAAAAGGTAACGGAGGAGTTCAAAGGTACCCTCAGCCCGGTTGGTAATCGGGCGTCGAGCGTAAAGGTAGAAGGGTGCTTGACTGCGAGACAGATGTGTCGAGCAGATACGAAAGTAGGACTTAGTGATCCGGTGGTCCCGTATGGAAGGGCCATCGCTCATCAGACAAAAGGTACTCTGGGGATAACAGGCTTATCGCTCCCGAGCGTCCATAGCGGCGGAGCGGTTTGGCACCTCGATGTCGGCTCATCACATCCTGGGGGTGGAGAAGCTCCCAAGGGTTTGGCTGTTCGCCAATTAAAGTGGTACGTGAGCTGGGTTCAGACCGTCGTGAGACAGGTCGGTCCCTATCTGCTATGGGCGCACGAAACTTGCGGAGGTTCTTCTTTAGTACGAGAGGATTTAGAAGGACGTACCTCTGGTGTTCCAGTTGTCGCGCTAGCGGCATGGCTGGGTAGCTATGTACGGAAAGGATAAACGCTGAAAGCATATAAGCGTGAAGCCCTCTCCAAGATTAGGTTTCGTTGGAGCGTAAGCTCCGAAAGTCCCCTGAAAGACGATCAGGTCGATAGGTCGGATGTGTAAGCGCAGTAATGCGTTCAGCTAACCGATACTAACGGACGAATGCTTGGCCATATGTATCCAACGCTTCTATTTGCCAAGATTAAGATGTCACTACTTTATCACAACCTTTAGCGCCTCGTCTCTTACCGGGCGAGTCGCTCTTTTCCGGTGACTATATCCGAAAGGCCACACCCGTTCCCTTTCCGAACACGGTAGTTAAGCTTTCGGAGCCGATGGTAGTACCAAAAGTGCGAGAGTAGGTGTTGCCGGATTTAATTCAAGAAACCCCCGCAGGTCTATAAGATCTGCGGGGGTTTTTGTTTCTCTCGCTATCGTTCGTTCTGTTCGTCGGACGCGAACGATACGGAGACACGCACTGCGAAAAAAGGATTTTATGAAGCTCTCTACCGCCGTCTACGGTTGGTTTATCGCGCTGGCTGTCATAATCTTGCGGGCAACTTGCCGCATTCGACTCCACGAAGATCCACGGCCCGATTTGCGAAAAATTGCGCATCCCTATGTTTATTCCGTTCTCCATTCGCATCAAATTGCCGCCGTCATCGACGGGGAACGTGGCACGGGCGCAATGGTCTCCCGTTCCGAGGATGGCGAATTGCTGCTCCCTTCCTTAGGGATTTGCGGAATCGTTCCCATTCGTGGATCGAATCGTCGAAAAAGCGGCGATAAAGGCGGATTAGCTGCCATTGAAGCACTCATCGAGCATGTCGCCGGCGGGGCCCCAGGCTATCTCGCCGTGGATGGACCGCGAGGCCCGCGAAACCGAGTTCATAAGGGAATTGCGGTGCTATCCCAACGAACCGGCGCAGCCGTCGTCAATATGGTGGCGGTTCCCTCCCGGCGATGGATCTTCTCCCGTGCATGGGACCGTTTCCAAATTCCCAAACCCTTTACCACGATCCACGGCTATTTCGGCGAACCGATTTTTCCTTGCGAGGGCGAAACAGTCGAGCAATATCGCAAGCGAATCGAGATTGCTCTCAACGAACTCGAAAGAAAACACGATCCCGTCGAGTCGCAACTCTCCGCCGCAGCAATGACCCGTTGCCAAGCATCAAAATAAATGTCACGCCGGCAAAAAATGGGCTTGATGCACAATTCTCGTCGTGCTTGTAGTCGCTTGATAGTACTGGATGCTGAATCTACTCTGGGATCTGCTGAGTGATCTACTCTGGGATCTACTTGTGTGGTCTACTGTGGTGTCACTGTGATGTCTACTGTGATGTCTACTGTGATGTCTACTGTGATGTCTACTGTGAAGCGGGCGGGCTTGCCCGCCGTGTTTTTTTAAGCAGTTGTTTTCCGTGGGCATAAATTACCCATTTCACGTTTGTTCCCGCAACCGCCAAAATCTGTTACGGCATCCCCGGGAATGGCCAGGCTGTTCAAGAATAATGATATCTCGTACCATGGCCATGCATGTCTGAAAAGTATTGAAAATCAAAGACTACGCGATTCCAAACGTCCTCGAACGGTGTCTCATGGAATGCAAACAAACGAAAAATCTTAAAAATTGCACCTGCACCTATTCTTCATGCTCCCGCAGGGGAATCTGCTGCGACTGCGTTCGCTATCATCTCGGGGCAGGGGAGTTGCCGGGCTGTTTTTTCCCGCCGGAAGCCGAACGGACCTACGATCGCTCCTTCGCCCACTTCGCCCGACTGGTCAACGCCGGCAAAATCGGCTAATTCGCATTTCTCGCCGTAATGGCATTGGGTGGGGTAAGCAAAACGATATTCGGCAAATCGCTTACGGCTTCGCAATAGCACCACCGCGTTTTTTTTGAGTTGGAATCTGTATAAATCTTTAGTGATAACTCTGTGGGGTGGTGCGAAAACCCGGCCATCGTCTCGTTTTCTCGCCTCCTTCCATAAAGATCCATTGACGCAGGGAGAATCCAACGATAAAGTTCAATAGACGGACTCGTCCGTCCGTCGTTGGTGCCTGTCATCCTCTTGGAGTTCTCGGATGGGAAAGAGAAACGGAAATGGCTTTGAGGATCCTGAAAAACGACAGGCGATTCTCGACCATGCCATTCAAACCTTTGCCGAATTCGGATTCCGAGGCACCGACGTCCAGGTGATCGCGGATCGTGTGGGCGTCGGCAAAGGCACCGTTTACCGCTATTTCCATAATAAAGACGATCTTTTCTGGGCCACGACGTTCGAGGTGGTGTGCAGGCTCCGGCAGCAAGTGTTTGGGGCGATGGAGGGCGTTGAAGGCGTATGCAATAAAATCCGCGCGTCAGCGGTGGCCTATGCCCGTTTTTTTGAGTCGAACCCGCAATGCCTGGAAGTCTTCGTCCAAGATCGTGCCGAGTTTCGCGGAACTGCGCCCGAGTCGCACCGCGAATACCATAGGGAAATGATTCGAGAATTTGAAAAAATTCTCCAGCAGGGAATGGAAGCCGGCGAGATTTTGCCGTCGGATACGTTTCAGACGACGCATGCCATTGGCAGTCTTCTCTATGGTATCGTCGTTCAGGGATGCCATTTAACGTCGGTTTCGGCCGAGGAGATGGTCAAGCATTCAATTGAAATTCTATTGCGGGGGATTCGTGCGGATATTGCATCAGACACGGAATCTATTTGTTCGATGAGGAGTCAGAGTATATGAGCGCCACGTTGACCCAATTACCCGAGTTGCCCGATCTTAGCGACGAACCCGTATACATTGAGCACCCTGCCGAAAGAAAGCCGAGCGAAAGCAAGCCGGCCCTGAAGCAGTGGAATCTGCTGGATCGTCGATGGCTTTTCATCGGCGCAGCTATCCTTGTGGCCGGCGGTGGATGGTATGTCTATGCCCGCGGTGCATCAGGTCATGCCGGCGAGGCCGGCAAAAGCGCTGCGAGCGGCGAGAGCAACCCGCAACCCGTGGGCAAGGCCTCACTGGGTTTCGTCGCCAAGGACGCTAAAGGAGCATCCTCGGGGCGCGTTGCCACGGTGCCCGTCGAGGTTGTGCAACGTAGCGGTATCCTGCGGTTGACGGGGTCTTTGATCGCCGATGAAAGATCGTCCGTGGCCAGCAACACCAGCGGCATCGCGGCCGAAGTACGCGTCGATCGTGGTAGCATTGTGCGCAAAAACGACGTTCTGGTGCAAATCGATCCCACGGATGCAAAAAATAAACTGGCCGAGGGCCAGGCCATGTTGGAGGAATTGAAAGCTCGATTGGGCCTAGACGGTGATCTCTCGAAGTTCGTGCCCGAAAATCAGCCTGAAGTCCGATTGGCCAAGGCCTCTTCGGATCTCGCGGCCTCGAATTTGCAACGAGCCAGGGAAATGTTTGCGAAGAAGGTTATCTCGACCGAGGCTTATGATCAGACGAAAACCGAATACGAACTGGCTACCCAGCGCTACCGACAATCGCTCCTGCTGATCCGCCAGGCATTCCAGGCTTGCCAAACGGCATCGGTCAAATTGGCGATTCTGGAAAAAGCCGTGGCCGATACGACGATTCGCGCGCCCTTCGACGGTTGGGTCGCTGAAAAATTAGTGTCCGTCGGTGAGCAAATTTCCTCGGGCATGCAGGCGACCAAAGTCGTTACTCTGGTCCGGGTTGATCCATTGCGTTTGGCCCTCACGGTTCCGCAGCAGAATATCGGTTGTATTCAACCGGGGCAGGCCGTGCGGTTCCGCGTCGATAGTTTTCCAGAACGCACGTTTGAAGCCACGGTTCGGTTTATTGCTCCGGTGGTCACGAACGATACGCGGTCGATGGTCGTCGAGGCCCTGGTGCCGAATCCCGACGGCGATTTGCGCCCGGGGTTGTTCGCCACCGCGGAATTGCTGCTATCCAAGAAGGGTGCGGAAATTTTCGTGCCCGTAACTGCTGTGCAAAAAATGGGCGAGGTTGCGAAAGTCTTTGTCGTCCGAGACGGCATCGCACGCGAACAGGTTGTCGCCCTCGGTGATGCGGATCAGGGAAAAGTTCAAATTCGATCGGGTTTGACAGGCAAAGAGGTCGTTGTGGCTCGTCCTGAACGGATTCGAGACGGAGACGCGGTGCGGTAATGAATCAACTGGCTGCCCTTTGCGTAAAACGCCCTGTCTTCGCCACCGTGCTGATCCTGGTCTTGGTGGTGTTCGGCATTTCCGGCTACTCCAAGCTCGGCGTCGACCGTTTCCCGAAGGTTGACTTTCCCATCGTGACGGTGACGACGCGGCAGCCGGGGTCGGCTCCCGAGGAAATCGAAACCGAGATTACCGACAAGATCGAGGAGGCCGTCAACACAGTCAACGGCATCGACGAGTTGCGGTCGATTTCTTCCGAGGGCATTTCCCAGGTATTCGTTACTTTCTTGCTGGAAAAAAATGTCGACGTTGCTGCCCAAGATGTGCGCGATAAAATCAACGGCGTATTGCCCGAATTGCCCGAGGATATCGATCAGCCGACGGTCGAAAAGCTGGATCCCGATGCAAGTCCGGTAATGGCCATTGCCGTTTCGGCACCAGAGCCGACCACGCTGCGCGACATTACCGAATATTGCGACAAAATATTGCGGCGACAGTTGGAATCGCTCGGCGGCGTGGGACAAGTGATGTTGGTCGGCGGGCAGGCACGCCAAATCAACATCGATCTCGATCCTCTGAAATTGCGGGCCTACAAGCTTTCCGTCGCCGATGTGGCAAGAGCCTTGGCGGCGCAAAATCTTCAGATGCCTAGCGGCGCTATGAAAGTAGGCGCTACCGAATTTACCCTGCGCGTCATGGGACGTGTCCAAAATATGCGGGAAATGAACCGCATCGCCGTGGCCAACCGCGATGGACGCACGATCACTATCGGGGATCTCGGCAACGCCGAGGACTCGATTGAGGAAGTCAAAAGTGCTTCGCTCTATAACGATACGCCCTGCGTGTTGATGAATATCCGCAAGCAGTCGGGCACTAATACCGTCGCCGTGGTCGAGGGTCTAAAGGAAAAACTAGAAGAACTGCGCAAAATCGCGCCGGCAGGCTATAACATCCAAGTGGTGCGGGATCAGTCGGTCTTCATCGAAACCTCGATTGATACGGTGAAAGAGCACTTGATCATCGGCAGTATTTTGGCCGCGGTCGTTGTGTTTGTGTTTTTGGCCAATTCCCGGGCCACGATAATCGCGGCCTTGGCCATCCCCACCTCGATCATCACGGCATTTGCCATTCTCGACTACATGGGCTTTACGCTCAACAGCATCACGCTCTTGGCACTTACGCTTTCGGTCGGCATCGTGATCGACGATGCCATCGTCGTGATGGAAAACATTTTCCGGTATATCGAGGAGAAAAAATACTCGCCGTTCGAGGCTGCCACCGCCGCTACGGCGGAAATTGGCCTAGCCGTTATGGCCATCACGATTTCGTTGGTCGCCGTGTTCTTGCCCATCGCCATGATGGAAGGCATCGTCGGCCGGTTTCTCAAGGCATTCGGCGTGACGATGTCTGGCACGATCATGGTGAGCATGTTGGTAAGCTTTACCCTGACGCCCATGCTTGCCGCTCGCTGGTTCAAAGGTAGTGAGGAAAAGAATCCCAAAGGTGGCAAGAAACACGAACATGCCAAACCGGAATCCGGCGGTTCGAGTTCCAAAAACCAGTATTTTTATCATGTTATCGAAGTGGCCTATCTCGTCGCACTTCGTTTTTCCTTAAAGCACCGCTGGATTGTCGTGGCAGCCACCGTGGGTTGCATGGCGACGCTTCCGGTGCTTCTCAAAACGGTGAATAAGTGCTTCACACCTGACGAAGATTCCTCGGAATTCCAGGTCAACGTGCAGGCGCCGGAAGGCACTTCGTTGGAAGGCACGCAAGTCATCATTGCACGGATCGCCCGCGAGATTCGCCAACTGAACGGCGTGAAATACACGATCAGCAGCGTGGCCGACACCGAGCAACGCAACCCTTACCAAGGCACGATTTACACGCGGTTGGTCAACATCGCCGACCGTGAATACGGCCAGTTGGAAGTGATGGATTTCGTCCGCAAAAACATTCTTCCTCGCTATAAAGCCGACAAGTTGCGAATCAGCGTGACCCCCGTTTCGTTCATGTCCGGCGGCGGTATGAGTTCCGCCAATATCCAATACATGATCGGCGGTCCCGATATCAAGAAGCTCGAAAGCTACGCCAATACCATCATGGCGGATCTGCGGAAAGTAAAAGGCGCGGTCGATGTGGATTCGTCGCTGTCGCTGGGTAAGCCGCAATTCGGAGTCTCGATCGATCGGGCAAAAGCCGCCGAATTGGGCGTATCGGTCTCCGATATCGCCAATACGTTGCGGCTCTTAGTGGCCGGCGACAAAATTTCCGATTTCAACGAAGCCGGCGAGCAATACGAAGTGCATGTACGCGCTTTCCCCGACGCGCGTAACCGGCTCGATGAACTGCGGATGATGACCGTTCCTTCGAGCAAGTTCGGCACGGTTCCCTTGGACGATGTCGTTCATTTTGAAAAAGGCGAGGGGCCGGCCCAAATCAACCGCTTGGCCCGAACTAGGCAAGTTACGATTTCCGCCAACTTGGAACCAAACGTCTCCGAGCAGATGGTGCTCGACGAACTCGCGAATTCGGCTCAAAAACTCAATATGGGCCCCGACTACCGAACTGGCTTGTTGGGCAAGTCGAAAGAAATGGCCCGGGCGTTCCGAGGGTTCTTCATCGCCTTCGGCATGGCATTCGTCTTCGTCTATTTGTGTATCGCTGCCCAGTTCGAGTCCTGGCTCCATCCGATCACCATTCTGCTTTCGCTCCCGCTGACGTTGCCCTTTGCCCTGCTCTCGCTTCTCATATTCAATCAGTCGCTGAACATCTTTTCGCTGCTCGGCATCATGGTGTTGTTCGCGGTGGTGAAGAAAAATTCGATTTTGCAGATCGACCATACGAATCAGCTTCGCGAGGCTGGCATGCCGCGATACGATGCCATTGTGGCGGCCAATCGCGACCGCTTACGCCCAATTTTGATGACCACGGTGGCGTTTGTCGCAGGCATGATTCCCACCTTCATCTCCAATGCCGAAGGTTCGGCCGTTAATAAGGCCATCAGCGGCGTCGTGATCGGAGGGCAAACGCTTTCCTTGCTGCTCACTTTGCTTGCCACTCCCGTGGCGTATTCGCTTTTCGACGACCTTAGCATCTGGATTTCCCAGCTTTTTATCCGAAAGCCCGCTTCCCAGCTTGCCGAAACTGCCAATCGTGACGCTTCTTGGCCATCGTTTGAAGCGGATGAGGGCGCATATTGATCTCTAGTTAGCTAATGAGCCGAGGCCGACCATCGGGAGGCCGGAAAATTGACAAAAACGCATAACCAACGGATCATTGGCGACCTGGATACCAAAAAAATCTAAAAATGGGCGGAATAGCAAGAGAATGACGATTATTCCTAATGTTCCGTCCGCGTCTCGCCGATTTTCTACCATGCGAAGTGTTCTGAAGCCAACGTGTGGAAGGCCACAAGCATGTGCTGGGGAAAAAATACAATCGCCGGTTCTGTCCTTCTGGGCGGCATTTTATTGCTGACTGCCCCCGGTTGTGCATTGCATCGCACCGATCGCGGGCTGGTTTTAAGCAGCCAATGGTCGTTGGAAATGAATCGAACGCCCTGGCTGGCGTTTCGTGCCAACAACGGCGCCGTCAACAATTCGAGCGAACAAAAGCCCGAATTGGCGAAGCAGGCGACTGCAAAACCGCAGGATCGGCCGATGACTTCGCAAGAATGGGCCTCAAGTCGGCCGGAACTGCTACCCTGGCGAAACCGCCTACGCGAGCATCGCCTGGCTTCCCGTCTTTTCAACCGGCAAAAAGAAGTGAAGGAAAAAGAGCCGTCCGGCAATACTGCGGAGAGCATTGCCGCCAAAAAGCCACAAATGCCTCAAGCCGTACCCGCTTTGCCAATGCCGATGCAGCAGCCCTCGCCTGGTGCTGTAACTACATCGCCTGCTGCTGTAGCCGCGGCGTCTGCGCCTTTAGCCGCGCAGCCTACTGCTCCTGTAACCACGGCCGAATTCGAGGTCGACGCTTTGCAAGCTCCCGCGACGCAAGAATGCGAGCTGCAAATTCCCGATCAAGCCGGTTCGCTGCCCGAGATCTATCGCCCGGATTTGGTGGTAGACTAAAGGCCTATCCCAAAGCATGCAAACAAGTCCCATCGCCCTCCGGGAAAGCATGAAAAAAGTCCCCTCGCCCTCTGGGAGAGGGTTAGGGTGAGGGCTCTTCGTCCAAAAAACATCGCTTTTCCCTCACGAGTCGCATTTCAAAGCCCTCGCCGCTCTCCCAGAGTGAGAGAGGATAGTATTGGGAATAGGCCCTAAATCTTGCGGCGATCTCTCACGGATCTTGCTTATTGGTAGTTTTCCGAGTTGTTCGGATAGATCGCGCCGGTCGAAGGATCATACTGCCATCCGCCAAGATTGCCGACCACGGCGGTCGGCTTTTGGCCTTGCACGGCCACTTCCACGATGTTTTTGCTCCCATCGAAGGGGTTCATGGGCGCTTCAAGCAGATAAGGCCCCAAGGGGTAATCGGTTTTCGACGTGCCGATTTCCCCCGCCGCATTCGTCGATTTCGTAAGTTGCGGCAGGGCGTTATTCTGAATCGTGGGATACTGGTTGAGATGCTGCGCGCGATAAAGTTCAAGCTGCGATTCCAACACATGCAGACTATGGGTCATCGAACTTGTCTTGGCGTCTTCCGTGGTGTTCAAAAACCTCGGCAATATAGTCCCGGCCAAGATCGCCATGATGACCACCACGATCAACACTTCGATCAGTGAAAATCCTGCCCGATGCTGATGTGGTGTCATGCAAACTGCCCTTCACGCAATGGCAACCTCCGCCCAAGCTCTCGAACTTCATAAAACTACGAACGATAGCCAAGGGGGGGGACAACCAAATCTAGCACGAAAAGAAACCGGTTCGGCCTACAGCGATCAATATCCCACGATGGAATAGCGACTTGCAGGCTGCGGTTTGCCAGCCGATCAATCTTGCCTTCGAACGCTAGGGCGGGATATCCGGTTTATTATGGTAAAGTTAGAGATCGCCCCCGCCGGTTAGGTGGATTGTTAAGCAGAGCTTATGATTCTACAATGCCTTTATGAGCGAAATACATGAGGAGTGCGGCGTTGTCGCTGTCTATCATCTGCCGGGCAAAGGGGTTAGCCCATTATGTCCCGAGCAAGGGCCCGAGGAAATTTCCCGGCTCGTCCCGCGAATGCTTCTGGATATCCAGAACCGCGGCCAGCTTGCCGCCGGGATTACAACCTATAATCCTCACCGAAACCAGTTGATCGACACCTTCAAGGACGTGGGGGGGGTCAGCGAGGTCTTTCGTCTCAGCCACCGGGGCAAATACGAAAGCTTGATGGAGGAATATGCCGGCCGGGCGGCCATTGGCCATGTGCGTTATGCCACGTGCGGCCAAGACGACCGAAGCTACGCCCAGCCGTTCGAGCGGCATCATATCAAGAAACACAAGTGGTTCAGCTTCGCCTTCAACGGCCAGTTGGCCAACTATATGGATCTTTGCGAGGAGTTGCTCGACGACCACGACAACTACCTTGCCCGCGAGTCCGACACCGAAGTGCTCATGCACCAGATTTGCGGGGCGCTGGCCGGCGACCGTCGGCCGCAGTTGATCGATCTCTGCCGCCATTTCGCCCGAAAGTTCGACGGCGCTTACAGCATCGTCTTCATGGATGCGCTGGGCAATATGATGGTGGCTCGCGATCCGCTTGGGATCAAACCGTTGAGCTATGCGATTGAAGGACCGTTGTTCGCCGCGGCAAGCGAGAGCGTGGCGCTGCTGAATATCGGTTTTGCCGCCGAAAGCATCAAATCGGTTCCGCCGGGCCATGCCATCATGATTAGCGACGGCCGGCTCGATATCCAACCGTTCGCCAATGGCCAGCGGTCGGCGCATTGCTTCTTCGAGTGGGTTTATTTTGCCAATGTGGCCAGCACCTTGGACGGCCGCAGCGTGTATCTAACGCGAAAGACGCTGGGCGAGGAATTGGCCCGGCTCGAAACCGTCCCTATCGACGACGACACGGTCGTTGTCCCGGTGCCCGATACCAGCAAGGCGGCGGCCGACGCGATGGCCTATGCCCTGAAAGTCCCATGCGTCGAAGGGTTGATTCGCAATCGCTATAGCGGGCGGACCTTTATCGAGGGCGGCCGAGACCGCCGTCGCAAGGCCGAAACCAAATATACCCCGCTCCGCGAGGTGCTCGAAGGCAAACGAGTCTTCTTAGTCGAGGATTCGATCGTTCGGGCGACCACCCTGCATGTCCTGTTGCAGCGGATTCGCCAGTTGGGCCAACCGCGCGAGATTCATGTGCGTGTAGCCTGCCCGCCGATTGTCTCGCCCTGTTTCTATGGCATTGACATGTCGACGGTCAGCGAGCTTTTTGCCCCGAAGTATGTTGAGAAGGGCGAACGTTTGACGCCCGAGAGCGAAGCCCGAATGGCGGCCCAGTTGGGCGCCGATTCGTTGCGCTACTTGCCGGTCGAGGCCATCGCGCGAGCGATCCATCTTCCCGCCGATCAGCTTTGCCGTGCCTGCATTACCGGCGAGTATCCCACGCCCTGCGGCCAGCGCTTGGCCCGCGTCGCCCTCGAAAACCACGCCAAGAACATCGTCGGCCGGACCTATGAGAAGGCCGGGGCGAGTGGCGAAGGTTAAAAGGCTGCTTCTCGGAATAATTCTCCCACATTCCGGGAGCTGTTAGCTCCCGGCTACTCTGTTCTATTGAAAAGGCCGGCGCGAGTGGCGAAGGTTAAAAGATTTCTTTCCCCATCCCATCAACCTCATCGCCGCTTGCGGCTTCGCACCAACCTCCCCTCGCCCGCATGCGGGAGAGGGGCCGGGGGTGAGGGTGCGTTGCCTGCCACTCGGTTTGGCCCCATAACACACAGCACTTGCCCTCCAACCTCCCACCCCACACCAACAGCCCCATACGTCGCTCTATCTTCTCCTCTTCAGTGCCATAAAACGGTGGTTTGATGGTGCGTCCTGGAATATGGATGACTTAATGCGACTGAAACGTCAACCTCGCCCTGAAGCACTCACTGTCTTTCTTATAGAAGTCCGTCCAGACGATCTAATAGTTCTTTCAAACTCTTATCAGTGCCGAAATACTCGCGGGCATCTTTCATATGCGTCATTAAGGTCGCACGCTGAGCGGTAGATAGTGATCCGCCGAGTGCTATAAACCGATCAGTCCCAATAAACAAACTGGAATATGGATGGATCCGAATCCTTGATCGCCCTTCCTCTTTTTGAATAGCTTCGGATAACTTATCGAAGGCCTCACTGAAAATACTGTCTCGGTTAACCATATCACCTTCCATTTGACGCAGCAGTAGTTTACCAAACGTTGTAAAGGCAAACGGGTGAGATTCTATTGCTATCGCATGGCGTGCATATTGGAGTGCTGTTTCTAAATTGTCATCTGCGGCCAGCAATGCTCGTTGCTCCCAGTATCTTGAATTCCATTCCCATTCCTTTTGGCATTCAAGAAAGAATAATTGCGAATCGCTTTTGAGCATTGGTTTAACGACCTTATCAACATCGAATAGCCTTCCGGCGAGTCGTGCTTCTGGTGATCTTGACATGATCGCACGACGATTGATGTATGGTGAGATTCCCGATGCGATTCCCATAAAAGCATCAAGCAGAGTGCTTTTGTCCTTGCGGATGGCCCGCTGCAAGATGCGTTCCCCGATTATTGCATTCATCGGCAGTACATAGTAGGGATCGTTGACATTATCGGTAAGCCGCAGTGGCGCATTGGATGTGAATAAAGTGGAAAGCGACGTTTGCAGACCTGAAATAGATTGCAGTACGCTGTAACGAAGACCTGCATCATAACAGTAATGTGCAATCGCAGCGCATAAGTAGGGGATCCGGTAGTTCTGAGGAGTTGCTTTCCATAGTGACTCCACAATATCATCGAGTGGGCGGAAATCGTTAAGAATTTTGCACACAGCAATAGCGATTGCGTCACCCTTAATGTAGTTGGCAAAACTCGCAGGGGCACTTATCGCTCGCGGTTTCCCTACTAATCCAAACTTCCGGAAAAGCTCAATTAATTGCCTCCGTTCTGACTGATTCAATGGTTGCATTGAGCTGCAGTGATAAGGTGTGTCTCCAAACACTGCCCCAATATACTCCTGCCGATAGGACCGTTCTGCAGCAAGGATAACCAGATTTCCTTTGGTTCGTTCATCTTGGACCAATTCAAAGATTTGCTCCACATGATCGGCAAGACTATCAACAAGAAGCACAACGGGGGATGTGGCAGCCGCAAAACATTCAGCTGCATTTGCTGAATCAATCCTCGATAGTGTTTGTACAGACATGACTATTTGTCCGCCTCTGGCTAAGTCATGCCCAACACGGCGAATGATTGTGGACTTACCCGTACCAGCTTCATCAAGTACAAGAACAACTCTTGGTTCTACGTCCTTTTTAGAAATCGCCTCTTGGACATCGCTATAGATAATTCCGGCATCAATTCGCGGGATGTCCAAGTGCTGATCGAGATCGCTCTGTTGAGGTTCCCTACCATATAAAAATGAACTTGGTAATTGGGATTGCGGTTGGTCTCCGGCATTTAGAACCGTGAAATCAGAAAAAAAACGGAGCAATTTCTGAGGAGAAAGTGAGTTGTCAGGAAAGATGCCCTTAACATCAGGAATCATCAGTTCTGAAAGAGTAGGAGGATTCGGAAATTCATCTTTTAGCCATGTCAAGAAGTTGCCAAAGGTTGTTTTTACCAAGATTAAACCATGGCGATAGCAATCCGCCTCAGTCGTAGCATCAGGATATGGTTCGATCAGTAAGGAAGGCCCTCTACCTCGTCGTGGCGTGCAATCATTTCGATAGCTGAGGTAGTACTCCAAATCTCCCTCGTTCAAGGATGTTCCAGCAATGATGAATGACTCGGTCGAAAGTATCTCAGAAAGAAGGTGCATCCACGGATTGTTCGCGGCCATCATTCTGGCATACTCTGTGTACGAAAACACGTAGCCGATTTCAGGAAGGAGGACTGAACCGTGCAAATGAATGGCTTGAAGCTCCTTCCGGTCTGGAGTTGGTTCAAATGCTGAGTTGAAGTTGAGAGGGACGAGTGTCTGTTTAGCGCCTCTGTGGTTTTTATACAGGCCTTCCAAGACGTCGTCGATGTTAAAAGTAAACAAACGACGCCATATAAATTGCGGCAAGGAAGTAAGTGAGCGAGCAGGTTGACAATTGGAAAAGCGATCCGTCAACTCGGAACGCCGCTCTTGGGCAGTTAAGTGTGAATACACGCGAAGCAGCGTCGTATCCTCTTTAGTACCTTTCAACTTGCATAATTCTTGCCGCAACTTCTCTGAGCTAGGAAGCAATTCCCCTTTCCCATTCTTACTTTCTGTTGATATCCCAGACCCAAAGAGCAAGTTGTATTCACCGTTTAATAGCGTCTGCTTGAATGCCGCTAGAGATTCTTTAGGTATCATATCTGCATCCGATTTTAATGAGACGGAATGGAGACTTGCCTTTTGTCTTTGGCAGTGTGAAGAAATAACTTATTTCAATTTTGTACTATTCAACATGGCAGAAATGCAGCGATTTCCCCACGCCGAAATGATAAACTTGTCAAAGTTATTTCTTTGCTCTGTCTTAGAGGGAGAAGAAAATTGTTAGGATCGTATCAGGCCTCTCTACGTCGTCTCCAGGAAAACTCTAAGGGTAAGTATGTCCCCTTACTTTAGCGGTCCCGTAATGGGTGTCAAGATACCTTCATTTTTTACCCCTTACAATATCTTTGTATCACCACACGTCATTTCAGACCCAAACGGCCCCAAATCGCCATCTCGAAAATTAAAACACCGAGAAGCCGTCAAGAACGAGGTTGTGGATTCGGCTGGATGGCTGATGAAATAGCGTCCAGAGATGTGAACATGCACCGTTCTGAGAACTCCTCCCAAAATAACCCATTCCCACAAATCGTCAATCAACCCAATCCTGTCAATCTTGTAAATCCTGTCTCAAGAAAAACCCCCCGACAGCATCGACGAATGCGACGGCATCCGTGTCACGGGTACTATTTCCAAAAAGACCCCAATGTCATAAAATTCATTGTGACAATTTGAGTTGACGCCGTTAGCGTCAAACCTGCTTCCCAACGAACGACCAACCTGGGCGAAAGCCCTTGACAGATGAAGCAGCGCAAAGCCCGTTCCGCAAAAGGGAACGCCGGCCCCTGTGCTGTTCATCTGTGCCCCTTGGTCGGGGCGTTGGGAGCAGCCAAGTCGGCGTTCCCTTTTTTTCTAGGAGCGGGCGAAATGATCCCAGAAGATCACATCAAGCTAATTTGCCAATACGAATGGCTGCGCGAACTGGCCGATGACCTGGACGTGATGGTTACGGCCGTCGATCGCTGCTTGATCGACCTCGAACACCGATTGCCCGACTACTACCAGTTTCCCGGCGACTTCTGCCCCGAAACAGAATAACGGCCTCCATTCCCACTTCCGCTGCCTTGCCCCTTCGCCCGGCCTTGGCTGATGGTCTGGCCCGCTCTCTTTCGTCCGTTCGATCTTTCGTGATAAAAGAAGAAACACGGCGGCCGCCACCCGCGCACCCTATTCGCGTTCATCCGCGTTCATCTGCGGTTCCAATTTTGATTCTTTTTGCACCCAATGGAACCCCGCGCCTACGCGCTAATCAACCTGGCGTTCCACCATACGGAACCTGAGTGCAAATAGCATTTACGTCAATCCTCAGCCAACGCCGCCGCAACGTAAGCCGCACATTTTCCATCACTTAGAACGATCTCTTGCACTCGCCGATTCTTCGTAAGCCTAATTCCGCGTTTTTCTTAAAAAATTCACAGTAAATTCGACCCAAAAATTTCTCCGTAACTCTCTTTGCCGCCAACATCTTAAGTGGCCTTCCGCCGATTCTTTTCGCACAAAAGCCCAACCAAGAAAACCTTCTTGGCGAGCGACATTATACGCGCCGAAACGCCTTGTCTAAAGGCTTTTTATTAGCCACTCCCCTTTTTCGCTCTTCACCGGAGTACCCTTCAATATCACAACAAAAATCCCCAGCCCCCAATCTCTAGCCCCTAGCCCCTAGCCCCTAGCCCCGGCCACTGGCTAAAAACTTCCCCTGACAACACCTCCGCCCCTTGCTACACTGTCTCCACATCTCTGACCCCCGATCCCTGATCTCTAGTCCCTAATCCCTAATCCCTAATCCCTAATCCCTAGCCTCTAGCCTCTAGCCTCTAGCCTCTAGCCCCTAGCCCCTAGCCCCTAGAATGCTTCCCAAACTAACCCCGCTCCAATATCTCATTCTGAACTTGCTCTCCGTCGCCGAGCATTCAGGCGACGAGCTCCGCCGCGTGCTTCAATCTCTCGGCGTCTCGCAATCCCGGGAAGCGTTCTGCCGCATGATGATCCGACTCATTGATTCCAACTACGTCGAACCTCTGCCAAGCTCCCGATGCGACAACGGTCAAACCATCCATTTCCGCCTCTACCAAATTACCGACCTCGGCATCTTGGAATGCAACGCGGCCTACAAGTTCTATCTGAATCTCGCGCCTCCGCAAGAATCGGCAACGCCTATTCCAACCGAACAAGCGCAGCTCGCCGCCTACGATCCCCAAACCGTCAAAAACGTGACGCAACGCAACAAGAAATGGTATTCCCAGCGACTCGCCTCCCTCCTCATTGAGTTCACTCAGCCGTCGCTTGGCCGGAGTAAATAGATGAGAATCCGTACTGTTCGCCGTAATGAGATAAAACAATCTGCCTCGCCAGGGCTAAACTGAGCGGTTGTAACCAACACTCAGTCTTGCCCCGGGAGGCAGTCAGGAATCCGCGTGTTTAGAATACGATAACCATCGCAAAGCGATTCAACTGTTCTTCTGCAAACCGCGAGAAAGCAAACGAAGTCACTGGGACCGAGATCCTACAGGACATCGGTTTGCTTGCCCCACGCTGCTTTTGGTGAGAAATACGTCTTAGACGACTTCCCAACCGGCGCGATAGGATTTGCGGATGAACTTGTCGGCCTCGGGGCAACTGGGCGACCGTAGGTTCTCGCCGTCCCAGTCGATCTTCTTACCAACGCGGTAAGCGACGTTGCCGAGGAGGACCGTTTCGGTGACCGCACCGGAGTAGTCGAAGTTGCAGCT
>CAYWGR010000111.1:0-18516 GCA_964458015.1 uncultured Planctomycetaceae bacterium | reverse complement strand
CAAGCCGGCGAAACCCTCGAAAAACTCGCGCGAACCGTGGAACCCATTACGGCCGAAACGTGGAAAGGAATGCCCGTTCTCGTCGTCGTGCTATTGGGTGGGTTCATCGTCAACGGCGGATGGAGCTTGCTGCTGAACATCAAAAATCGCACCACAGGCGACTATACGAAATCCGGTGCCCCGCTGGCCGGCAACTTTTTCTTCTCCGCCTTGGCCGGCGCTATTTGGTGTTCGCAGTTCATTTGCTTGAAAACCGGCGAACCCGCGATGGGGCCGATGAAGTATATCGGGTGGTCAGTGATGTTTTCGAGTGTCATCTTGTTCAGCACGGTTCTCGCAATCGTGCTGGGCGAATGGAAAAACACCAGCTCCCGTACCCGAATCCTGTTGACCATCGGCTTGATCTTCCTCGTGTTGTCATCGGTCATCTCGGGCTATAGCGGATACCTGAGCAAATCGTAAAACGAAGTCAATCCAGCGAAAAGAACCACGGATGAACGCGGATAAACACTGATCCCGAGCGGGGGCAGTGCGGATTCATGGCAGGGGCTCTGCTCATGGACCGAATCCGTATTTACCCAGGTTCATCTCCGGTTTGCCTTCTTGTTTTCTCATGCTACCTGCCAACATAACCGTGCCTTCCTGTTTCGGAGAGAAGAATCATGCGAACGATGCTTGTTGTCTTGATCGGCCTATTGGCCGCCCCCTCGGTTCAAGCGGCGGAGAGTCCTGCTGCGGCCGATTATTTGCGATGCGAGTACCGCGTCAATCCGTTGGGCATCGATATCGTCCAACCGCGATTGTTTTGGGAAATGAAAGACGCTCGCCGCGGCGCTAAGCAAACCGCCTATCAGGTTCTTGTGGCCGGCACGGCCGAAAAACTGGCGGCCAACGAGGCCGACCTTTGGGACAGTGGAAAAGTCGTGTCCGACCAATCCACGCAGATCGTCTATGCCGGCAAACCGCTCGAATCGCGGATGCAATGTTTCTGGAAGGTTCGTCTCTGGGACGCTGAAGGCAAACAGACCGCCGACAGTGCGCCGGCTCTCTGGACGATGGGTCTTCTGAAGCCCGAAGACGTTAAGGCCAAGTGGATCGGTCTTGAAGGGCCGATGGTCTACCCAGGCACGCCTAAACCCCCGGCATCGCCCACGTTCGACGGTTGCGTCTGGATTTGGGCCGCCGAGCCGGGCGTCAACGCAGCTCAAAATGCACTGCCGGGACCACGCTTTTTCCGCAGCTCTGTGACCATCCCCGAAGGCAAGACGATCCAGCAAGCCGTTTTCGCGATTACCGGCGACGACAGCCTGGAATTGTTCATCAATGGCGTATCGGTTCGCGCAGGCGGTGGGCCAGCGGCCGTCGACGTCAAACCAAATCTCCTCATCGGCAAGCCGAACACGCTGGCCGTGGTGGTCACCAATGGCGGCGAGGCTCCCAATCCGGCCGGACTTCTCGGAAAACTGGAGATCCTGTTCGACGCCGGTGAGCCGATCGTCAAGCTGATCGATGCTACATGGAAGTCGGCCATAAAAGCGGAAGGCAATTGGAACGCTCCTGGATTCGACGATTCGCAATGGCCCGCGGCCGTGCAGTTTGCCAAGTTGGGCGAAGGGCCCTGGGGTGTTGTGAAAGCGCCAAACCTGGCAAATGTTCAATACAGCGCCTGCCCCCTGTTCCGCAAAGAGTTCCAGGTGCCAGGCGCTATTCGCCGAGCCACCGTCTACGGCAGTGCGTTGGGCATCTATCGCCTGTATGTCAACGGCCGTGCCGTCGGCAACGATTACTTCACACCCGACTGGACCGACTACAAAAAACGTGTCTACTACAACACCTACGACGTGACCGAGCTGATTCGCGCGAACGGTGCAAACGCCATCGGCGGCGTCCTGGGCGCCGGTTGGTATTCGGGCGGTGTGGGCTGGCAGAAGATGCGCAATCATTACGGCGATCGTCCGCGCCTTTTCGCTCAACTTGAAATCGAAATGGCCGACGGCACGATCCAAACCATCGCCACCGACGAAACCTGGACCACGGCTTATGGACCGTATGTCGAGGGTGAGTTTCTGGCGGGCGAAACCTACGACGCCACCAAGGAAATCCGCGGTTGGACCTCGCCCGGCCTGAACGCCTCGGCCTGGAAACCGGTGGCTGTGACGGAAAAGATTCCCGCCCTGCTTCAGGCATTCCCCGGCGTTAATATACGCGAGACGAGCGTCCTTCCGGCCCAAAAAATCACCGAGCCCAAGCCCGGCGTCTATGTGTTTGACCTGGGCCAGAACTTTGCCGGTTTCGCTCGGCTGAAAGTTCGCGGTCCCGCAGGCACGAAAGTGGTTCTGCGTTTCGCCGAAGTGCTGAATCCCGATGGAACGATCTACACGACGAACCTCCGCGAGGCCCGCGTCGTGGATACCTATGTATTGCGCGGCATCGACGAAGAGGTTTGGCAGCCCCGGTTCACCTTCCACGGCTTCCGCTATGTCGAGGTAACCGGCTATCCCGGCAAGCCTGTGCAAGACGCCATCACAGGCATCGCGATCAACTCGAATATCCCCTTGGTCGGCTCGTTCGAGTGTTCGAGTCCGATGATCAACCAGCTTTATAAAAACATCGTGTGGACGCAGCGGTCGAACTACATTTCGGTGCCCACCGACTGCCCGCAGCGCGACGAGCGTTTGGGGTGGACCGGCGACGCCGAGACGTTCGTCCGGGCCGGCACGTACAACGCCGATAGTGCAGCGTTTTATACGAAGTGGCTGGTCGATTTGGAAGACGCGCAGAAGCCCGACGGCGAGTTCCCCGACGTTGCCCCGCGCATTGTCGATCCCAACGGCGGCGTGGCCGCCTGGGGCGATGCCGGCACGATCTGCCCCTGGACCATCTACCAGGTTTACAACGATCGGCGGCTCCTGGAAAAACACTACGCGGCAATGACCCGCTGGGTCGAGTATTGCCGTAACAACAGCAAGGATCTGCTGCGCCCGGCGGCCGGGTTCGGCGATTGGCTTTCAATCAAGGCCGACACGCCGTTGGACGTCATCGCCACGGCCTATTTCGCCTACAGCACACGGCTGACGGCCGATGCCGCCCGGCGTTTGGGCAAACAGGACGACGCCCGCAAGTACGACGAACTGTTCCAGCAGATTAAAGACGCCTTCAACAAGGCCTATGTTGCGCCCGATACTCGCATCAAGGGCAACACGCAAACATGCTACGTGATGGCCCTATGGTTCGATCTCCTGCCGGAGGACAAACGCGCCGTCGCGGCTCGTTACCTTGTCGAAGATATCCAAGCGCGCGGCACGCATCTTTCGACCGGTTTCGTGGGCACCAGCGTTTTGATGCCCACGCTGTCGGCCACCGGCAACACGCCGATCGCATACAAGTTGCTCTTGAACGATACGTTCCCGTCGTGGGGCTTCTCGATCAAACATGGCGCCACGAGCATTTGGGAGCGGTGGGACGGTTGGACGCCCGAGAAGGGATTCCAAGATCCCGGCATGAATTCGTTCGCCCACTACTCGTTCGGCGCGGTGGCCCGGTGGATGTTCCAAACCGCCGCAGGCATCGACATGGCCGAGCCGGGCTTCCAGCGGCTGATCATTCGGCCGCAACCAGCCGAAGGGCTCACCTGGGTCAAAGCGGGCTACCATTCGATCCACGGGCAAATTGCTTCCCAGTGGAAGACGGAAGGCGGGAAGCTGACCCTGGCGGTCACGGTTCCGGCCAACACGACGGCCACGGTGTATCTGCCGACGGTCGACGCCGCCTCGGTAACCGAGGGTGGCCAGCCTGTAGCGAATGTGGCCGGCGTCAAGCCTCTGCCTGGCAAGGGCGGCGAGTCGCTCTTCGAGGTCGGGGCCGGCGAGTATCTCTTTGCCATACCGTTTGGCAAATAACGTCGGTCATAAAATTTGATTCTCTCTCGTTCCCAAGCTCCGGCTTGGGAACGCACTTTTCAGAAGCTCCGCTTCCTGACTAGTCCAGCAGCGTAACCCTTTCAAGACAACCGAAGCAGTGCTTCAAAAAACGGACGTTCCGAAGCTGGAGCTTTGAAATGAGAGTGAAAGGTAAAGCTTCGGAACGAGAGTGAATTTTCTTCACTCGGCCGAAATATTACCTCGAAAGAAATCCCGATGGGCAGCAAATAAGCCCCTCCACACGTTATTTCCGAAAAATATTACCCCCAATATGGGTTAGCGTCCCATTGTCGGCTGGCTTTGTTTGTCGTAGATTGATAAAGGGAACAGAGCTTAGGCAAGCGTTAGAGACAAAGGCGGCGGAACTACATGGCGGACGTGCAGATCGGACTCATTGGCGCCGGCCAGATGGCCACGGCGTTGGCCCAGGGGTTTATCAAAGCAGGCCTAACGACCGCGGGCCGGCTATTGGCTTCAGATCCCGAGGAAAGCGCCCGGCAGCGGTTTGCCCAGGCAACCGGTGCGAAGACGACTGCTGACAACGCCGAGGTGGCCGCTCATGCGGACGTGCTTTTTCTGGCCGTGAAGCCGCAACAGATGGCCCACGTGGCCGCTGGGTTGCGTGAAAAGAATCTGACCGCCGGCCGGTTGTTTGTTTCGATCGCGGCGGGCGTTCGGTTGGCCTCGCTGGCCGAATGGCTGGGGCCTTCGGTCCGCGTAATCCGCGTCAGGCCGAATACGCCTTGTTTGGTTGGGCAAGGCGTCTGTGCCTACAGCCTCAATGAACGCGCCACGCCCGAGGACGGCGAATTGGTAAGGCAACTTCTCGCTTCACTCGGCTCGGCTTGGCAGTTGGACGAAAAGCTGTTGGACGCCGTGACGGGTTTATCCGGCTCGGGGCCGGCGTTTGTCTATTTGATGATCGAGGCCTTCAGCGATGCCGGCGTAAAGATGGGAATTCCCCGTGCGATTGCCACGGAGATGGCCGCTCGAACATTGCTAGGCTCGGCTCAGATGGTGCTTTCGACCGGCGAACATCCGGCCGTGCTTAAAGATCGTGTGACAAGTCCGGGCGGTACGACCATTGCCGGTCTCCATGCTTTGGAGGAGGGCGGCGTCCGCGCTGCGTTGATCGCTGCCGTTGAAGCTGCCACCCGACGTTCGATCGAATTAGGAAAATAGCGTTTGAAAGTAGATTGCGGGCGTCGGCAAGACGGCCCCGTGCGAGCAGGATACCCAACCATGTCGATGTTTGAAAACCCTCGTTACCGCTGGCGTGAAACCTACTTCGTGCTTTTTGATACTGTGAAGCGGCCGAAGTTGGATATTGTCCAAAAGAAGCTTGCGGCGTTGAATAAGCGATTCCAGCTTGTGAATCTGAACGCCGATGAAGCGGGCCTTGTCGATTCGCTCACGCTGATTTCGCCCGACGATTTCGCCGCGCTCGATGTCTGCTACACCGAGGGGGCGGAAGTTTTGGAGCAAGCTGATTCGCTGATTGCCGATTTGAAAAAGGCCGGGGCCGACGTTCCACCGCCGGTATCCTGGGAGCAGCTCAAAAAATACGAAGCCCGTTTTGATGTCCTCCACTTCGAGCAAGTGCCCGAGAACGACGAAGATGACGAAGAAGACGGCATGTTGGATCCAAGTACGTTGCTCTTGGTGCTGGGCACCTTGGCCAAGCTGACCGGCGGCGTTGCCATCGACCCCCAGGCCGGAACTTTTTTGATGGATGAGTAAAACCGTATGGCGCATACAACGCGCCAAAACACGATAAAAAGAGCGACGCATTTCGCGCGCCGCAACAAGATCAGAAAAACTTAGGAGATTGGTGCGTTAGACGCACGCGCCGGAATTTCAATGCTTGCGAAAGACATTAAACGCGGACACATCGTCAACTATCTGGGGTCGCCCTGCATCATCGAGTCGATCACGGTGCAAAGTCCTTCGGCCCGCGGCGCGGCCACGTTCTATAAATATCGCTCCCGCAACCTGATTACCAAGCAGAAGGTCGATATCACGCTGCGCGGCGGCGAATCGCTGAACGAGGCCGATTTCCAGAAGCGGCCGGTCAAGTTCATGTATTCCGATCCCACGGATGTCCATTTGCTCGACGACGCGAGCTACGAGCAGTATTCGTTGCCGTGCGAGGATTTGCGTGAGGAATTGCTCTATCTGACCGAAGGCCTCGAAGGGATGCTGGCGTTGATCTACAACGACCAGTGCGTCGGCATTCAGTTGCCCGTAACCGTCGAACTGAACGTGACCCAGTGCGATCCCGGGATCAAAGGCGCCTCGGCCACTGCTCGAACGAAGCCGGCCACCCTGGAAACCGGTTTGGTCGTCCAAGTGCCCGAGTACCTAAGCCAGGGTGAAAAAATCAAAGTCGATACCCGCACCGGCGAGTATCTTTCAAGAGCGTAGGAGTAAGTTGCTAACGGCCGTCTGCTTTCAGCGATCAGCCATCAGCTTTTTAAATTGATCAACAGCGTATCATTGCAAAACCGCAAGCGGTATTCTAATCCCTGACCTCTGACCCCTGACCCCTAGCCATGCCGCAAGCCATTGTCGATCCTGAAGAACTGAGGCGTTTCGCACAAAGCCTCAAGAAATTCAATACCGATGTGCAGGAACGCATAACATCGCTCAGCGGTCAACTTGCCGCGCTCGAACGGACGTGGCGCGATCAAGAACAGAAGAAATTCGCCGAGGAGTTCGAGCAGCAGATTCAAGTGCTCGCGCGATTCCTCGAAATGATCGACCGCCACATCCCCTATCTGATGCGGAAATCGGAAATCATCGAGGAATATCTGCAACAAAGGTAGTCGGCAATGATGGGCCGAACCGCTCGGATTACATCGATTGGCGTTCTTCAAACGACGGCCACGGCCTTGCAACGGTTCCGTGGCGAAGCGAGCGGCGCGTTGGACGATCTCGATATCGAGCTGCGCCGCATCCTCGACTGGATCCATCACGACCGCAAGGAATTTTGGGATCGCGAACTGCGGCGCAGTTCCGAGATGGTATCGCAGGCGAAAATCCAATTGCAACAGGCCCGCATTTCACGCCAAATTGCCGGGCACGAGCCCGCCTGTGTCGATGAAAAACGCGCCTTGGAACGCGCCAAACGCCGCATGGAAGTGGCCGAGCAAAAAGTCCAAGCCGTTCGCGTGTTCGCGCATGCCATTGACCGCGCCATCGAGGAATATCAGCGAAGCCGGGCACAATTCGTCACCTGGCTCGATACCGACATGCTCCAGGCGGTCGCCGCGTTGGATCGGATGAGTGCGTCGTTAGAAAGCTATGTTTCTTTAGAGACACCGGTAAGTCCCCATGCTGCCACCCCCTCTGCGGGGTCGCCGGCGACGGAGGATACCCCGCCGGCGTCCGACAAATCGGTTCCCGACGAAAAGAAATCGTAAACCCAAGCCGACCGAGGCCGGAACATGAGTAGTGCGGATATCAACGCTTGCGGCGCGAAAATGGAGCTGGCTTTGAAGACGTTTCGCACGACGTTCTCGAGCGTCACGCCGCAATGGATGGACGCCGCCAGCCGCGACTTCCAAAGCACGCACCTTGCTCCACTCGAACCGAACGTTCGCAATATGTTGGAAGCCATCGCACGTCTGACGGAAGTCGTCGCCGGCGCCGAGCGGCAATGCGGTTCTGAATAGTCGAACAGAGAAAAACACCATGAAAGAAACACCTTCGCCCGACGGACCGCGCCGCCTGCTGACCGATCTTTGTTGCCTTGTGGCCGAACGCGCCACGGCCGAGACCGAGGTTCATGCCGGCTTTGCCGCCCGCAATGCCGCTGCCGAGAAGGAATACCAAGAGAGCCAAGAGCAACTCGATCAGCGTTATCATGCGCAAAAATCGGCTGCCGAAGAGCAATACGCCACGGTGCGAGCTGAAACGTTGACGAAATTCGAGACCGAACACGGCACGCTTGAAAAAACCTACGAAACGGTTCGAACCGAAATTGCCACCCGGTACACTTCCGATAAAGACTCGGCGGCCCAGGCCCTGCAAGACTCGCAATGGGAAGCGATGGAAGCCGCCGATGCCGCGCGTGGCGGGTTGAATCTGCCGATTAAAGAAATCCTGGCCGGCCTCGACGACCGCTGGCGGGAACTTGAAGACCTGCACAAACAAGCCGTCGCCCTCCTGCAAAAACGCGGCCACTGGGATCGTTTTCCCGAAACGCCGACCAGCGTCATTCTCGAAAAACATCCAGGCCGCCGTTTCTGCCGCGCTCTGGAACAAGGCCACACCGAGTTTCGCAGCCTCACGAAACAGGTTTTGCCGCAATTGTTCCAAGGCGCTCGGCCATTCGGCATTCTTTTGCTCTTGTGGCTTGTCGCCGCCATTCCGTCGATCGCGATTTTTGGCGATTGGCGCGACTGGCGCTGGGCAGCCGTCAGCGCGGGTTTCGCGGTCATCGCCGGCGCGATCGCCGGCGCGTGGGTCTATCGAATCGCCAAGCGGCAATCCGTCGAGGCCTATCTCGCCTTGCGCCGCACCATGCTCGAAGCCGGCCTGAGCAATCCGACCGTGCTCGAAACGGCCAAGGCCGAAAGCCAGCGACTTGACGCCGCCATCCAGGCACGCCACCAATCGCAAGTTCAAAAGGCCGAGGAAGCCTATGCCTCGGCCATGTCGCGCATCGAGTATCGCAAAAAAACCGAATCGCAGCGGGCCGACGACACCTATCCCAAACAAATGGCCGATCTGGTGGCTTGGCGTGATAAAACGCTCAAGGAACTCGAAGAGAAATATCCCCCGCTGCTTCGGCAGCTTGAAGAACAATATAAAACCGAGTCGGAACGATTCCGCCTTCGCCGCGCCAAGGCAATCGAGGAAAACCAGCATCGTTTCGAGCGCGAATGGGCCGATATGGCCCAACGCTGGCAATCGGGCATGACAAGAGTCGGCGCCACGATGGAAGAACTTGAGCAGCTATGCCGTGCGTCGTTCCCCGATTGGAATACCGACGATTGGTCGCGTTGGAATCCGCCCACGGCGATCCCCTCGATTATCCAGTTTGGCCGCAGTGCGATCAAATTGGGCGATATGAAAGGCGGCATTCCCGAGGATGAACGGCTCCGGCCCGCAACGCTCGATTTCACATTGCCTACGGTGCTGCCATATCCGCGGCGGTCGCTGTTATTGCTCAAAGCGGCGGGCTTGGGCCGTGCCCGTGCGGTCGAACTGATGCAAACCGCGATGCTCCGGATGTTGACGGCCATGCCGCCCGGCAAAGTGCGATTCACGATCATCGATCCGGTCGGACTGGGCGACAACTTCTCGGCCTTCATGCACTTGGCCGATTTCGACGAACAACTAGTGGCCAGCCGCATCTGGACCGACGCCAACCATATCGAGCAACGGTTGGCCGACCTGACGAAACACATGGAAAACGTCATCCAGGTGTATCTGCGCAAGGAATTCCATTCGATCGAGGAATACAATGCTTTTGCCGGCGAGATGGCCGAGCCTTATCGGGTGCTCGTGGTAGCCAATTTCCCGGCGAATTTTTCCGAGGCCGCCGCCCATCGCATCAAAAGCATTGTGGCCAGCGGCGCGCGGTGCGGCGTATTCGTGATGATGAGCGTCGATACGAAACTGCCGATGCCTCGCAACTTCAACTTGCCCGACCTCGAAAACGACGCGCTCGTGCTGCGTTGGGCCGATAGCCACTTCGTTTGGGAACATCCCGACACCGAGCCGCTTACCGTCCAGTTCAGCACGCCGCCTTCGACCGATCGGTTCAAGGAAATTCTGTGCATCATCGGCAGTGCGGCAAAAGACTCGGGCCGCGTCGAAGTGCCGTTCTCCTATATCATCCCCGAGCCGCAAGATTGGTGGACCGCCGACAGTCGCGGCGGTATTGATGTGCCTCTTGGTCGCGCCGGCGCGATGAAGCTACAGCATCTCGATCTCGGTAGCGGCACTTCGCAACACGTTTTGATCTCCGGCAAGACCGGCTCCGGTAAATCGACGCTGCTGCACGTTCTCATAACGAATATGGCGTTGCGCTATAGTCCCGACGAGATGGAGCTGTATCTGGTCGACTTCAAAAAAGGCGTGGAATTCAAGGCCTATGCCCGTGCGCTGTTGCCCCACGCCCGCGTCGTGGCCATCGAAAGCGAGCGAGAATTCGGCCTCAGCGTTTTGCAGCGACTGGACGCCGAATTGCGCACGCGCGGCGATTTGTTCCGAAATCGCGGCATGCAAGACTTGAAAAACTATCGCAACGCCGAGCCGTCGGCCCGGATGCCGCGCATTTTGCTGATTATCGACGAATTCCAAGAGCTGTTCATCGAGGATGACCGGATCGCCCAAGAGGCGGCGCTGCTGCTCGACCGGCTCGTGCGTCAAGGCCGTGCATTCGGCATCCATGTTTTGCTCGGTTCGCAAACCTTGGGCGGCGCTTATACGCTCGCACGCAGTACCATCGGACAAATGGCGGTTCGCATCGCGTTGCAATGCAGCGAAGCCGACGCCCACCTGATCCTGAGCGAAGACAACACGGCCGCACGACTGCTTACGCGCCCCGGCGAAGCCATTTACAACGATGCCAACGGTCTTTACGAGGGCAACCATCCGTTCCAGATCGTATGGCTCTCCGACAGCGAGCGTGACGAGTATCTGAAACACGTCAACGAGCTTATGAAGCAGAAGCATTGCAAGGTTCCGCCGCCGATCGTGTTCGAGGGCAATGTGCTGGCCGATCCGAGCGACAATCCGAATCTGAAGCAATTGCTTGAATCGCCGACCTGGCCCGAAGCCGCGCCAAGCGTCTCGGCATGGCTAGGATCGGCCGTTGCGATCAAAGAGCCCACGGCCGCCGTGTTCTTACGGCAAAACGGCAGCAATCTGTTGATCGTCGGCCATCGCGAGGAAGCCGCGCTCGGCGTCATGGCATCGAGCTTCGTCAGTCTGGCCGCGCAGCTCACGCCGGTTCCACAAGAAAAGAAAGACAATGCCGATTGCGGACCGAAGTTCTACATTCTCGACGGGACGCGCCCCGACGCTCCCGAAGTGGGTTTTTGGAACCGCATCGTCGAGATCGCACCGCAGACGGTCAAAATCGCCAACGTTCGCAACTCGTCCGAATTGATTGCCGAGATCCATGCCGAACTGGTTGCACGCCAACAAAACGGGCTGGAAAACGCGCCGCCCCTTTATCTGTTCCTCTACAACTTGGGCCGTTTCCGCGATCTGAAGAAAGAAGACGAGTTCGGCTTCTCTTCCGACGACAAGCCCACCACGCCCGCCAAGCAATTTGCTTCGATCCTGCGCGAAGGATCGCCGCTGGGCATCCATGCCGTGATCTGGTGCGACACCTACAGCAACGTCAACCGCATGATGGATCGGCAATGTCTGCGCGATTTCGAAATGCGGGTGTTGTTCCAGATGAACGCCAACGATTCGAGCAGCTTGATGGATACGCCCGAAGCCAGCCGGCTCGGCGTGCATCGTGCATTTTTCTACGACGAAGGCCAAGGCCGCATGGAGAAATTCCGTCCCTACGGCCTTCCCTCGTCCGAATGGCTCGCATCGGTCAAAAAGCAGTTGTCGCGGTAGTTCGCCGTCTTGCTATCGCTTATTCGGAAGTGCGGCGATAAAAGATTCTTCACGATGCTGAGGGGTTATCGCGGCGAAGGCCGGTTCCCGCCCGTGAAGGTAATGGCATTGATTTTTATGTTAGGCAATGCTTTTTGCATCATTTGCTTGGCTTGTTCTACCCGGGCATCAGCTTCGTTGCCGTCGCAGTCCTTGTACACGCCGACAAGTAGCACTTGTTTTACGTGAGCAGCATTTCGCAGAGCAGGAATCGCCGTCTCGGCATCTTCAACATAGACGGTGAAGGGTTGCGGCTCCGCTGCAGCTAACGTCATTTTTGCGTAGCCCGGCGCATCGTGATGCAGACGCCACGCCAGCCGGTCTTGTCCGATGATTTCCTCGGATTCGATCCGCATTTCGCCCTTCATCCCAAGGAACCGCAAATTGTGTCGAACATTGATTTTTGTAAGGTCGTGTATCAGCGTGTAATTACATTCCTTGGCACTGATCGTAAGATTCCACAATTCCGGCACGTCGCCCAGAAGTCGAACATTTTTCAGGAGCCTAGGAGAATCGAAAAGTGTGAGGGAATATCCTTCTTTTTCGTATCGCAATTCGGCCCCGCCCCCAGACAGAATCTCACCGAAGATTTCTGTTCGTTTGTCATGCACAGAACACGATGTTTGGCTTTTAGTAGGCAAAGTCCAGTTCTCTGGTACAGCCGTTTTGTCATCGGCTTGGATCAGCAACTCGACACAGGCGGCGCATTTCGTCTCTCCAAGGTGAATCGAGAAGACCTCACCGTATTTCACAAAGTCGATGAATCGCTTCTTCTGGCAGTCTATATGCGGTTTCTGAATCGTTAGACTGGGGCTAATCTTTTTGGTTTCAATGTTTCCGATCTTCGATTGCTCAACGGTTACATCGACGCTTGCTCCGTCTGGTTGCCGACCTCCAATCAGTATCTCAACCCACAATCCATCTTGAACCACGACGATGTGCGGTCGATGTGCTTTTCCTTCAGGCGTAGCGCCAATCACGAACGGGCTTTTGGTCGTGCTCGATAGCGTTCCCTTTTGATTTCCGGGCAAGTTGAGCTTCGGCAAAAGAACCATCGCCCCCTCGGCGTCGATCCATCGGCAGAGGACGCCAAATGGTTGTGAAGAGGAGGAACCAAGATGCTTTTCATCACCGGCTGCCGCCCGGAAGTTCCAAGCAAGCGAGACTGCAATTGCCCAAACACAGATGATGCAACAAATTTTATGTTTCTTTTCTGGCGGAAAAACTTGCATCGAAAAACCTTCATGTGGGGGGGTGTATCATATTCCGTGTTCAGGACTGCCACAAGATCATTTGCAGCGACTGTTTAAACAGCTATAATGCATTAGTTCCTGCCCACTTACCATTCCCCAATTTTCCATCCTTGTTTGGAGATTTCCGTCATGAAGCGTCGTGAAATGTTATTGACCGCCGGGGCCGCCGCGATCGGCTTGTCGGCCTTCCCGATGGGCTGGGTTGCCGCCGCCGACAAGAAAAAACAAAAGATCCTCTATTTCACCCGCAGCGCCGGCTTCTGCCATTCCGTGGTCGATCGCCACGGCAAAAACGAGTTGGCCTACTCGGAAAAGATGTTCATGGAACTTGGCGCGAAGCACGGCTTCGAGGTCGTTTGCAGCCAGGATCCCGCGTTGTTCGACGGCGACTTGAGCCAATACGACGCCTTCGCCTTCTACACGACCGGCGTCTGCCTCTCCGACAAGGGCAAAGCCAACCTGCTCGAAGCCGTCAAGAACGGCAAGGGCTTCATCGGCTTCCACTCGTCGACCGACTCGTTCCATTCCGCAGGCATCGATCCCTACATCGCCATGATCGGCGGCGAATTCATCACCCACGCCTCGCAGCAAGAAGCGTTCATGAAGCTCGTCGATCCGAAGTTCCCCGGCACGAACGGTCTGGGCGACGGATTCAAGATGAACGAAGAGTGGTACTGTATGAACAAGTTCGCTCCCGACTTGCATGTGATCTTGGTCCAAGAGACCGAGGGCATGCACGACGAGCCGTATCAACGGCCGCCGTTCCCCGCCACCTGGGCTCGCCTGCAAGGCAAGGGCCGCGTGTTCTACACCTCGATGGGCCACCGCGAAGACGTGTGGACCAATCCGAAGTTCGAGCAAGTCGTACTCGGCGGCGTCGCCTGGGCCCTCGGCAACGTCGAAGCCGACGTAACGCCCAACATCGCCCAAGTTACGCCCAAGGCGAACCAGCTTAAGCGTTAAGCCGGCTGCCTTCGTAAAGAGATAGCCGAAACTTCAACTCCATGCCTGCGATTATCGTGGGCATGGTTTTTTTGTCGTTTCAGTTTAGTGACATGTTGCCGGCGTTTTTGCCACCACAGTGTCCTTCACTGTGATGCTATTGTCGGCGTTTTTTGTCGTCACGGGTTTTCCTTCCAAAACAAGGAATTCCCAATGACAGTTGGGAAGTATTGCCGGCATGATGATTTTCTGGCCGAGCATAATCGGCTTGACGATGTGTACACTAGTGGTCGTTGCCTCTGCCCCGTCTTTATCGAAGGATCTGCCGGATGTATAACCGGCCGTGGCGTTGAGGAATAGTCGATCCTCTTTGGGAACCACCTTGAGTTTGCACGATGAGCCTTCGATCAACATGCTTTCGGTCATAACACCTTCGAGAGGCTTGAAGTCGTGGCCGATACGGATATCTGCCTCCGCTCCTTCTGCCACCAGAATGCGAGGGCAGCAGATTACCTTGACTTGCCCTTCTGGCGACACCGAAGTCAGTTTCACCTCAATCGTATACTGTTTCGGCGTTTCCTCACTCCGCGCGAGAAGCGGGAAAAGTATTCCCAACAGAGCAAGTACGGATGCTGTGCAGCGCAGTGCCATAGACAGAACCCCTTGTGAAAGAAGCAAACACGTTCCAGGAACAGTTAGCTCCCGGCTACTCTGCTAAGCACGTTCCAGGAGTTGTTAGCTCCCGGCTATCCTTCTCGTCGCTAGCCTCTAGTATCCACTACTTCAGCTTTTCTTTCTTCGCCCTTGAGGCCATTTCCTGGTAGCGGGTGGCCTTTTCGGCGGCGCCAAGCGTGCGGTGCATGGCGGAAAGATTATTGTAGGGGATGGCCAATGCGGTGGAATCGAGCGTGCCTTGTTTAACGGCCTGCTCCATCCATGCGATGCCTTTCTCGCTCAAGGTAACGGCTTTCTTCTGTCGCCCGGCTTCCCAGTAGGAAACGCCCATCGTGACGAACGATTCGCCGTGGCGGCCCAGATCGGCGGCCAATTCCTCGGTCGTCGGCTGTTCCAACAGCGGAATCGCCTTGTCGTACCAGCGAATGGCCCCGGCATGATCGCCGGCCGCGTTGATGGCGCCTAGGCGGAAATAGAGCCGCCCCAATAGATACGAGGAAGAAGTCGACGGCTTGGCCTCATTGACTTTCGAGAGATAGCCGGCCGCCTGTTCACCGCATCTTAATGCATCTTCCTTTTCAGATCGCATCTGATAGATCTGCACGGCATCATAGAGCGCGAGCCCCATGTCTGCTTGCAGTGGGGTTTTACGAATCGGATCGTTGGCCGCTGCGATCAAAGCATCGCCCGTGCTAATCATTGCCCGAATCGTGGGGCCGGGATCAATGCCGCCTCGAAGGCCGACATAGGCGGCCATCGACCGGATATGAACCCGCAAAAGTTGTTCCTGGCTGCCGCCTTCATTGCCGGCCAAGTCATTCGCGACGGCCACCGCGCGTTCGAGCCATCGCGCGACGGCTTTGTTCTTTTCCTTCCAATCGCCCCAAGCAATGTCGTGAGCAGCGCCGAGATGGGCGTCGATCAGAACTTCCTTGGCCGCAATGCGAATTGCCGGGTGCGGATCGGTCAACAAGGGATCGGCGATTTGCAGCGCTTGCGTATGGAAGGCAATCGCCTTTTTGTAGTCGGGTTTCGATCCGGAAGCTGCAAGGTCGCCGATCAAACACAGCGCCCTGGCTTTCACATGAGGCCGTTGTCCGCTGGCATCAACCGCTTTTTTCGCTTCTTCGCTCGCCTCGGGCAAACGTCCCAGTTGGGCAAGCACTTGAGCGCGTGTCACACGATAATGTGGATTGCTCGGGTCCAGCTTAACCGCCTCGGCGGTCTCGGTCACGGCTTTTTCGGGCGAATCCATCGACACCAAGACGCGGCTTAGCAACCAATGGGCCCGGGCATTGCCCGGCTCAAGCGACAACGCTTGTTCGAGATCGCGACGGCTTAAATCATAACGGCTTGTAAGGGTCGTCTCGGCCCGCAGCACGAACGGTTCGGCAGTGATCGGCTCTAAGACGATTTGAGCAACCTTCCTCGAAGGTTTGTCCGACTCCTTGGCCACCTCGAATGCAAACAAAACGCCGCGTTCAGGGTACGAAAGCCCCAGGGATTCGCCTAGTTCGTTCGACACTAAAACAGGCCGGACTGTTACGAGATCAAGCTGCTTGGCCACCGCCTCGGCAGGATAGGGTCGCTCGAAACGAATGATGATCGACGATACGACGTTGCCCAAATAGCTGACTTCGACGCGATTGAAAGGCTCGATGGAATACAATTGCACCGTCGCGTCTTTTTGATCCATCGCCTTCTTCGGTTCGCCCCAAGCTTTCGCGACGTCTTGTTTCTTTGAAACGCCGGGCGTTACACCTTTGAAGCTGGCTGCTTCGACATTAACCGGACCGCCTTCCATGGCGTCGGGAATCGGCCGCAATGCATCTTCGGGCACCTTGGACTTCGAATTATCCTCGGTGGAATCCGGCAAAGGAGCCATCGCCGCCGGCGACTTTGCGTTCGGCTCCGTCACCGATTGAATCTTTGAAGCGATCGTCTCCCGGGCGGTTGCACCGTTCTTCGACGTGCGTTTGGCGGGCGTGGGAGATGCCTTGAATTGCGAGGGAGACTCCGACGGACCTGCGACATCTTCAGGCATGATGCCGTCGTCGGCCGAATCTTTGATTTGCAGCAATTCCCGCGAAGCCGAGCGGCCTGGCGATTTTACGCCCTCTGCCGCGACGATCGTGGAAACCAATAAGCTAAAAACCGTTAGTGAGAAGGCACAATCCCACAAACTTCTGCACCGCATGGCGCGTTCCTCCTTGAACCTCGCTGCGCAAACCGGGAACCCCGGATTCGATCAACACGCCGGAGTTTATCCATTTTGGCCAGATCGCGTCCAGATGGAATTATTCGCTTTTCTGCAAATTCCACGGAAATGTGCTTGACCGTCGCTCGAAATCCCTAGTTTGACACTTCAAATACCATTACTAAATGGCGGAATGTAAAGAATGGGCAATTCGGGCAGTATTGCGGCGACTGCCAATAAAAACTGGGAAGGAGTTAAGGAGTACGGATTGCAATAGGTCCGCCCTTACAATTCCTCCAAGGATGCCGACTGAATCTGAAGCGATTCCACCTGTTCCGCCGTCAACGGAACTGCCGCGCCGGGCGGGGGCGGATCTGGCACGAGCCGCCTTCCGATAGCGCCAAGCAAACGCTCTATTCCTTCTTGCCGCAAAGCGATGACAGCCAGCCCTGCTGGTCGATAGCCCGAGGCAGTCGGCAAATCACTCTTATTATAGATGAGCATTGCCCCTGGTGACTGATCCATGAGCATTTGATCTTCGGCCGACCATGTTTTGCTTTGATCGAAGACCAGCAGCAACAGATCTGCTTTCGCCATTTGCTCTCGCGCCAGCTCGATCCCAGCCTGCTCCAAGGCATCCTCCGGCGAAGAACCGTCGGTGCGCAGGCCGGCCGTATCGCACAGTTCCACCGGCCAGCCGTCGATGGCCGTGGTCAATGTCACGGTATCGCGTGTCGTGCCGGGCGTGTGGTGAACAATCGAGCGTCCAAAGCCCGCCAACGCATTGATCAAACTGCTTTTGCCCGCGTTGACCCGGCCCGACATAACCACACGCCAAGGTTGCACGAGATGCCGCCCCAAAGCAGCGCGGGCTAGAAGTGTTTTTAATAGTTGCCGTGCCGCCGCACGATCTCCACGGTCGATCGTGCTTTGAACTTCCATCATGGCGAGTTCCCAAGCACCATTGTACTGATCCAGCAGAATCGAAGCCGTGCGTTCCGTGGCAGCTTCAGCCAAGGCCGCCAGAGCGACGGTTTTTATGGGGTCTATTAAGCGTCCCGCGGCCCAATCCCGCCATGCAAGCTTTTGACAACCTTCGGCCGCCAGCAATTCTTCGATCCGTGCAACCGCGGCCAAACCGCCGTGGCAATGCAATTCAACGGCATCATCGGCACATCGGCGCACTACTACGTCCTCACCGCCGTCCGTGCCGAAACGACCAAGAATAAGCCGATCCACAGGTTGCTCGATGAGAGTTTGACCATTGCGCGGGTGGAAATACGCCTGAACGGCCGCAACCGCGCCGGCCCCCTCCACGCGCAACGTAGCCACGGCCCCGCGCCCCGGCGGGGTGAGTTGGATCATCGATAGTGAGAGCCTGTCATTCATCCTACGCTACTTTGTAGAGGTTTTTGCCAGGCCTATCAACCGGCCGCTTGCGATTTCTCCGGTCACTTGTTACGCTGCTGGGGATGAAATACCTTGTCGGCACGGATGAAGCGGGATACGGCCCAAACTTGGGGCCCTTGGTGATTTCCGCCACGCTTTGGGAAGTTCCCGAGCAGGTTGGCTGCGAGGATCTTTTCCGACAGGTGCAAAATACCATTGCGCCGGCCGTCCACCTGATCCAAGAACGCGGCCCTTTTGTGGCGATGGCCGACTCCAAGGCGCTGTATTCGCCAGGCAAGGGGCTTCGGCATCTCGAACGCGGTCTCTGGGCGGCTCTGGGGCTTCTCGATTGCCGACCGGCCACATGGCGCGACGTATGGCAATGCTTCGCGCCCGAGGCCCTTGAGGCCCTGGCGACGATTCCTTGGTATGCCGATCACGATGAACCCGCGCCGTTCGACGGCCGCGCGGAGGATAGGGCGATGCTAATCGCATCGTTACACCAAGGGCT
>CAYWGR010000110.1:0-18646 GCA_964458015.1 uncultured Planctomycetaceae bacterium | reverse complement strand
CACCGAAACGGCCGCAACGACCGTCGTCGCATGTAATGCCAGCACGAGCAATGCCGACAGCAGACATGCCTTCCTCCATATCTTCTTACCACTCATAACCAACTCCTCCCAGATAAGGGTTAACCGAAAATGAAAAACGTGCTCTGCAAACCTCATTCTCCGCATCACCATAAAAAGATTTATTTCGCGACGTTGGTTTCCTCCTTGTGTTTGGGGGTAGATAACGTTTGGCTTGCCGCCCCATCCGATGCTTTTTGAGTCGGAGCCATCGCCGCGGGGATCAGGAGATAGCTGTCTCGACCGTCGAGGATCAACTTGCCGTCGGCGATCTTCGCGTTTCCATGCAATTTGCCCTCGGGAAAATGCCCCGTTGAATCCCGAGCAGTGCCGTCGTCGAATGTCCACAAACCGACGGGCGGGATCTGCGATGATTCCCCGAGTTTCAAGGATGCAATCCCCTCCGGCGTCATTGCATAATCATAAAAACGAGCTTCTTCCACCTTGCCCGCGAGTGTCGGCAGTTCATGCCCCTCAAACATCGGCAGATGCCGTTTCCCGATCAAGAGCATCATGTCTTTCTTATAGACATGACGGTCTCCGGCATCGAACGATGCATACTTTTGCCCGTTGCGATAGAGCGTCACGGTCGTCCATTCGTAAACGGCCGCGATTTGCACCAGCTCATCAGGTCGGGCGGTTTCGGCCGGATACGATGCTTGTTCTTTCTGCGTGCGTTGGTATCCGTGACTGCCGCCCATCCACTTTCGTGGATTCAGTTCGTCGTAGACAATGCCGTCCCACTCGGGCATATCCAACAGCGACATAACGCCCACGCCCTTTTGGTCCAACTGATCGAGCGACACCCAAACAACCAATGTTTTGTGAAGCACGGGCCATTCCAACGTACGATAGCGAACGGTTTTACTTTGTCGTTGTTGGACAATCTCGGCGAGTTGTTCCGATCGAATAAAAACATCGTTCTTGATCGCGACAGGTCGAACGAATGGTTCCTTATTGCTGGATGCATCCACTTGCACGGCTTCATTTTCAATCAATCGAACGGCTTGCCCCCGTCGGCCGTTCATGCCGGAAACCTGCACCTCGACAATTCCCCGAAACACATAGGCCGAGGTAACGCCCGATTCCCGGACCTCGACGCCGAACTCGGTGCCAAGATCGGTAACGGTAGCCGTCGGCGTTCGCACGGCAAATAAGGGATGAGGGATTAGGGATTGGGGATTAGAAATTTGGGATTTTGAGATTTCGGGATTTCGGGATTTAGCCTCCTCTACACTAGCCACTGGCCACTGACCACTGACCACTTTCCCTGACACCTGACCTCTGACCTCTGATCCCTTCTTCTCTAATCTCGCCGTCAGCTTGCCGACGGAAAGGAATCCGCCGTCGCGAGAATCTACTTCATAAGTTACAGGCCCTTGGAGAATCACCTTGGCGCCGGTGTCGTAGTTGAGTTCCAGAAGTCCGGAGGTCAATACAAACTTGTCACCCACGGCAATAAGCAGTCTATGATTTCTTACTGTTTCCAATCCCTGATCTCGAATCCCTGCCCCCTTGATCTGCCCCTTGCAGTCCACCATGTTTGCGACGCAAGCGACATACTTTGCATTCCGATGCTCGACAACCCGCGGCAACGGCGACGGCTGTCGGACGTCCGGTCCGGGGCCTGCGAATTGCTCGTGATGCGTTACATGAACAAGCGAACCAAACCAAAGCCCCAAACCGGTGATGAACGTTGCAATGAGAATCGAAAACGGCACTTCCTGCGAGAAAAAGCCGATCGTGCCCTGAAAGGCATTGCCGAACAAAAGGGGAATCGCTCGCTGGCTTCGTACCGGGTCGGCAGTCGTTGCGGGAACGTTTTCGCTTGGTTCCGGCATATCGGCCGATAAGGTCTCGGGAATACTTGTCACTTCAGGCTCGATCGGACGGAAGCGCCATCGCAGCATGGCATGCATATTGGCATACCCGGCGCAAAACATGGCAACAGCGTCATCCTGGGCAATCAGCGTTTCCAAGCGATCTCGCTGTTCGGGCGTCAACTGGCCGCTGTACAAGCCCTCGGCAAGCGTCCACAATTCCTCGTTCCGCGGATCAAGATCGGAAAGCGTCTCGTTCATGAGCCGGCCCTCCGATTAGTCGCCCGATCCAGGCACTCGAACAAGAGCCGCCTTATCCGCGAGATTTTCATGTATAACGCAGCGGGCGTCGTCCGAAGTTCCTCGGCAATCGCCTTGATGGTTTTTTCGTCCGCGTAATGCCGAACGACCAATTGGCGCTGTTCGACCGATAATTCTTTAAGACATTCGGTGAGCTGCGATTGTATGACATCGTTCGCGGCGTCCATGCGGAACCTTGCTTCGGCGATGCGTTCCATCGCTTGCTCGCTTAAGAGAGCTTGCCCTCGGAATTTCTTCTGCCGCAATTCACGCACGACGTTTTTGGCGAACCCACACGCCCAGGCAAGGAAATCGCGATCCGAGTCGTACTCGTCCCACTTGGCCCAAATACGCATGCAGGTTTCTTGATAGGCTTCTTCAGCCTCATCGAAATTCGGCAGCAGGGTAATCACATAGCCGAACAAACGGCGATCGTAGCTAACGAACTGCTCGGTAAATCGTTGCTGCCGATCCGAATTCATAGCGTTGCTCTGCTGCCGCCAGCGATGGTTGTCGAGGCAAAATCGCCCAATCTATATGGTAATTGGGACCAGCAAGCGAAACTTAACGCCACAACGGAGAATTTGGCGGAAATATCCGGAAATCCGAGGAAAGATGGCCTCGGCAAACCGGCTACAAGGCAAGACACAGCACCTGTGGGTGGTGTGCTGCTGCACCGATTTTATGGCAGAATGCCATCATGCGTGGATTGTGTTCCCCGCAAAAACTGACGTATCGCTCAACCGCCGTAGCCGGGCACAACGGCTTCCTTGGGCGGGCTGGGAGGTTTCGGTTGGTCGGCAGGCTTGGTTTTCAGCAAGGTTTCCGTGCCGGGATCCGGCGCTTCGACCCTCTGGACGCGAATGCCGGCCACCCCTGAGATTGTGCAGTTGCTTTCGCAGATGCCGCAGCCCACGCAAAGATCGCGATCGACATAGGGCTGCTGGATCTCCACATCCTCGCCGTTGGCGCCTTTGATCTTGAACGTGTTGAGGATCTTGATGGCCTTTTCCGGCGTCGGACACATTTCCTCACATCGGATGCAAGGCGTGCCTTCGGCCCAAGGCAAGCAAAGCTTGTGGTCGAAAAAGGCTTTGCCGGTGGGCTGCTTATGCTTTTCCTCTTCGATCAAGCGTGGAATCGCGCCCGTGGGACAAACCTGCCCACAGAGCGTGCAACTGTATTCGCAAAAACTTTGCTCGAAGATATAGCGAGGCACGAGATGCGGTGAGAATATGCCTTCCAAACCGCCCTCGAAAAGCGACGGCTGCAACACGTTCGTTGGGCAAACCTTCATGCACTCGCCGCAGCGAATACAAAGATTCAAGAATTCTTTCTCGTCGCCGGCTCCTGGCGGGCGCAACAGATTAGACGGCACCGTCGGCTCGACGCCCAGCTTGGAAGCCAAGGCCGCGCCGGGGATGGCGACGCCTGCCGCCACGCCGGCCAATATGCCGCGCCGCGAGAGATCGGTGGGCGCAGGCCGCGATTTCGCCGCATTTCCTGCAAATTTGAACTTGGCAATGTTCTTGGGGCAAAGATCAACGCAATCCATGCATAAGGTACAAAGCTGAGGAGAGATTCCCTCGACCGGATCCAAAGCGCCCATGCGGCAAATGGCCGTGCAATCGCCGCACGATTTGCAGACCTTCGCCGGCACTCGCTTCAGCAGCGACCGACGCGAAAACAGCCCAAACAAAGTTCCCGTCGGGCAAAGGTAACGGCACCAAAAACGCCGGCCAACGAATTCCAACGCAAAAACAATCGCCAACAATGCCGCCGATGCCCCGGCAAACTGAAACACCATCGGCCGGAAGGGAAGCAGATGCTTTTTAACCCACGGCCATAAAACGTCGCCCGTCCAACCTTCGGTGGGCAACCATCCGAACAGGGCATCCACGCCCTTGTACAATTTGGCGTCTCCCCAAAACGTCATTCCGCGAACGAGCAGCGAAAACGGATCGACATAGCCCGCCAGAGGATACGCAAACACGGCCGCCATCAACACCGTAATGAGCACAAAGTATTTGACGTTCCTGCCAAATCTTGACCGTGGCGTAAGCAAATCGGCATGTTCCGGTAAAATCGAGCGAGTCGCCGTACCTCGCAATTTTCGCCAAACCGCGCAAGGAGCGCCAATAAATACTCGATGAAAGTAATCCAGCAGCGTCCCCAAAGGACAAATCCAGCCGCAGAAGAAGCGGCCGAGGATCAACGTCAGCACGACAGCCAGCAGAGCCGGCCAAAACAGCGTAATCACCTGACGAGCGCCCAACATGGCGGCCGCGGCGGCCATGGGGTCAAGACGAAAAATAAAATTTTCCCCGCCGGGCAATAGGTCATGGCCAGTATATTCCGTGCGGCGGAACATCCAAAGAAATACAACGAGCAAGGCGAACTGCGTCGCCCGCCGCCACCAGCGCCAGGGTATCCAGAGGGGATGTCGCATGAAAATACTCGAAAACGAACGGAATAAAAAAATCATGAAGCGGGGTTAATCGCCCCGCTTCACGAAATTCCATTGCTCGGCAATCACTTATGCCTTGACGATCTGGACCTTCGACAGATCCATTTCCCCCAAGCCCAATTTCGCGCCGGCCACGGTCGAGCCGAGATCCGAGGGCTTCATGCCGAACAACGTCGTGGCAAAAGCGTCGGCGGCCACAGGATCGGCCGAAGCGATCAATGTGTCGAGAACCTTTACGTCGGCGATATTGCCGCCCGTGGGACCGTTGCGCAACAAGATGCGCGTCGCATCAACGATCGTCAGCTTGGGCCGCACCACCAAATTCAAGTCGGCGATGCGTTGGTCCATATCCTTGTGAATTTCACCGCGATTGCCGCCGATGACGCCCATCACGTTCTTCAAACCGATCGTGAGCTTGGCCAAACAATGATGCTTGGCGATCGGCACGTTGATATAGCAGTCGGTCTCCAGGGCGTCCTTGTAGAACTCGAATTCTTTGATCGATTTTGCATTATCGATCTTGACGGGAATATATTTTTTGTCGTCCGGGAAGATGCACTGCACCCGCGAATCGTCGATCGACTCGACGGCGGCCTGAATGCCGCTCTTGGCATACGAACGCCGGGCGTCGTTGCATGTGCGGTCGAATACCAGCACCCGCTTCGCGCCGGCTTCCAAACACTGCTGAACGATGGTCTTAATCACAATTGGGTGAGTATTGGCAGCCTGCTCCGGCGTGCGATCCCAAGCCATGTTCGGCTTGACCACGACGCGGTCGCCCTTTTTAACGAACGCCGCGATGCCCCCCAAGGGCTTCATCACACGACTGACTAGTTCGGCATAATCCTTCTTGTCGTCGGTGCCAACGACCAAAAGCGGCTTCTTCGACGGTTTGGCGTCGGCTGCCATGATGGAATTGACATCGAAAACGGGCGTGGCAAGGCAGACGCCGGCGGACCATGCCGCAACTTGTTCTAAAAACTCTCTGCGATCCATAAAATTCTCCCTGTCGTGTCAATGGTATTTTACGACGACTACGGTTGGATGGAAAGATTGTGAACTACGGATGTGGAATCCGATATCGAGCAACAGGCGGGGGCATGACCAGCGGGAAAACCTGAAATAATTCAAGAATGCCCCGGAAAATCCAAATCAAACGCGGTCATGCCAGGGTGGTTTCTTAATGTACGCATTATCCGACATAGACATCGTCTTTGTCAACTCTAATACCCATTGACATTTTTAGCAAAGTGCCCACAATGCTCGATGAGCGACCGTTTTGGGGGGCAGATGGATCCGATCTTCATAACGTATTGCTCACACACGCGAAATGCAGAAGCAGTGTTATTGCTTAGCGTTCAGTAACATTGCTGTTTTGTAAACGAATCGTTCGCTTTGGATTCGTATAGAGCCTTCTCTTCTCTGGTAAGGATTGCCGCATGATCTCAGTGTGGAGAATCGCCGGTCGCGCGGCGGGGTTGCGATTTCTCGCACCCCCTTGGCGGCCTCTCGCGTTCTTCTTATTGGGCATCACAGCCGGCCTAGGACTCTTCGTTTTGCACATCTCCAGGGCCGTCTCCTATTTGGGCGATGACTCGGAAACCTGCATGAACTGCCACGTCATGGCCACGGAATATGTCTCGTGGCAACACAGCAGCCACGCTCGCGTGGCCTCTTGCCACGATTGCCACGTGCCGCATACATCGTTGGCCGCAGAATATACCTTCGCCGCCAAAGACGGCCTTTGGCACGCCACGGTTTTCACGATGCGTTGGGAACCGCAAGCCATCCGACTTTCCGCCGGCGCGGTTCCCGTGGTCGAAGACAACTGTCGGCGATGCCATGCCCAGGTAATTGCCGACGTGGCCCCGGCCGTGCATCAACAGGGCGATCTGCGTTGTTGGCAATGCCATCGAGAAGTGCCCCACGGCTCGGTGCGAAGTCTTTCGACCGCGCCCGATGTTTTTCTGCCGCGATTGCCGGCTGTTTCCGACCCCTTCCAACAGCCGACCATCGGCGGACGAACCATCAAGCATCCACAAAGGAATGAACCATGAATACGGAAAAAAACGGCTCCCAGCCGCCGGCTTGGCGCGGTTGGATGCTCTGTTTAGCTGCGTTAGTCGCCACGTTTTTGCTCGGGTTGTTGGCCTCTTCGATCCTAGAGCGTCGCGAAGAAGCCCGGCGGCAGTTGCCCCTGCGCGAAATCGGTCCCTGGGAAACGGACAGCGCCAAGTGGGGCGAAAACTATCCCCGCGAATACGAGTCCTACAAGAAAATGCTCGATTCGACGAAGGAAACGAAATATGGCGGAGCCACGCAACGCGATTATCTTGCCGCTACGCCGGCCAATGTGATTCTGTTTGCCGGTTATGCGTTCGCCAAAGACTATCGCCAAGCCCGGGGGCATATCCATGCCGTGGAAGACGTGACGGCCACGAAACGGATCAACGAGAAAACGCCGGCCACCTGCTGGACGTGCAAAAGCCCCGACGTGCCGCGACTGATGCATTCCATGGGGCCCGAAAAATTCTATAGCGGCAAATTCGCCGATCTGAAATCGGAAATCACCCATCCGATCGGCTGCCTCGATTGTCACGAGCCGAACACAATGCGGCTGCGCATTACCCGGCCCGCCTTGCGCGAGGCCTTCCAGCGGCAAGGCAAAGACATTGATCAGGCTTCGCACCAGGAAATGCGCACATTGGTTTGCGCCCAGTGCCATGTGGAATACTATTTCAAGGGCAAAGGCAACTATCTTACCTTCCCGTGGGACAAAGGATCCACACGAGGCGCCTCGCCGGAACAGATGGAGCAGTATTATGACGCCGCCGATTTTTCGGATTGGACGCACGCCATCAGCAAAACCCGAATGATCAAGCTTCAGCATCCCGATTACGAGGTCTATAACGCGGGCATTCACGCTTACCGCGACATCGCCTGCGCCGACTGCCACATGCCCTACCACACCGAGGGCGGCGTCAAGTTCACCGATCATCATCTGCAAAGCCCGCTGTTGAACATCGCCAACTCCTGCGCCGTATGTCATCGTTGGAGCGAGTCGGAGATTCGCGCCCGTGTCGAAGGGATCCAAGACAAGGTCCACGAATCGCGCGGCCGTGCCGAGAACATGTTGGCCCTGGCGCATTTCGACATTGCCGCCGCCGCCCAAGCGGGAGCCAAGGATGCCGATCTGGCCGGTGTGCGCAAACTGGTGCGCGGGGCACAATTGCGATGGGATTATGTGGCCGCCAACAACGGCATGGGCTTCCATGCGCCCGAGGAGTGCGTGCGTATCTTGGCTGCCTCGATCGACTTGGCCGGCCAATGCCGCATCGAATGTGCCCGAATCCTCGCCAAGCACGGCGTCAGTCAGCCGGTCGCTTATCCCGATTTCAGCACAAAAGAGAAAGCCCAGGCCGTGATCCAACCCTTCGTCGAAGGCCGGCCCACCCCGCTCCAGCTACGCTAACTGCTTACGGATAAAAAATTTATCTGCACGATAGCGGGGGGAATTGCCTGCCATCCTCTTTTGTCTTATATTATGATCATTGCCACCCCCATGCCTATTAGTCGCATTTCCTTCCTTACCTGCCAGGAGGTTCATCATGCATAAGAATTTCTTTCCGCTTTGCGTTGGCTTGTTTTTCGTTCTAGGCTTGGCTGCTTTCCTTGCTACTCAGACATCGGTTGCCGCTGAGTCTGCCGCGAAGGCCGCAGGGCGGAAAGGGATAACGCTCTACGTCTCCAAGCTGGGCGACAACTCGGATGGCCGGAGTTGGAGCAATGGTTTTCACACGATCCAGGCCGCGTTATTGGCCGTGCCTGACGATCTCGGCGGACATACGATCGTCGTTCGTCCCGACACCTATGTTGAAGCGAATCTGTATACCAACCACAAAGGGGCCGAGGGCGCTTACAACCAATTGGTGGGCGATGTAGACGGCCGCCTGGGCTCTGACGCAACCGGTCGAATCATCGTCGACGCCGGCGATCCCGCACGGGGCTTCAAAAGCTACGACTGGTGGTCGACCATCCGCGCCACGACAAAAGGCTGGTCGGCCGAACACACGGCGCCGACGTTTTCCAGCATCAACTGGGACCGTTGGATTTTGCGAAACCTCTATACCAGCGGCAGCGATGCCGGCTGGTTTTGGGATCTCACCGATAAAAGCGGCCAAGGCTTCACGGTCATCATGGAAGACTGCGTCAGCATCGGCCGCGCCTTCGGCGGAGGGTTCGGCTATGACGTTGTCCGCCCCAAGGAGCCCAGCGTTTTCCGTCGATGCTTTATGATGTCGTTGGATTGGTGGGGCGATGCAGGCGGACTTGGCGTCGGCTCTTATAACACCGCCATGCCTGAATATCCCGACTTGATCTGCGAAGATTGCACCTTCGTGGGCCCTGATAATGCCGTGCAAATCCTCTTTCCCAGTAAATATATCCGCATGAAAATGAAGGATTGCCGGTTGTTGACCTTGAATTTTTCACAGCCGGTCGGCAAGCCTTCGTCAGGCATTATCTCCAGCATGATCACCGATCCGAAACAGGTCCATATCGACTTCGAGGACTGTTTCCTGATGGGCTATAAACTATTCGGTCAACCATGCACAGCCATCAATAAGGTGGAAGGCAAAGGAACCGGCGATATTTCCTACACCATTAAAGGCAAAGTACAAGCCTATGTTCAATTCCAACAGCCAACCCCCAAGGAGTTCTCGCGTCAAGGACTTTGGCCTGTAAAAGAATTTCGTTCACTCAATCCCCGTTTGCCGGCAAATGCCCTGTCGGCGGCCAAGGAACCAAAACGTGCTGCGCCAGTCCCCGTAGCCGCCGACCCGTCCGCCCCGAACTATGTAGGCCATAAAGGTATCACGCTTTACGTTTCAAAACTGGGCGACAACACCGACGGCCGCAGTTGGGCCAAGGCGTTTCATACGATTCAGGCGGCTTTGTCGGCGGTGCCCGATACACTCGGAGGCCATCGCATCATTGTCCGTCCCGATACTTATGCCGAGGCAAATCTTTATCCCGCACACCAAGGCGCCGCGGGAGCTTATAATCTCCTGCTGGGCGATAGTGACGGCCGGCTTGGCTCCGGCGCTTCCGGCTGGGTCATAATCGACTCCGGCTGTCCCGGGGTAGCGGTTCGAACCGATCCTAAGCGTTCGACGGGCAATCCCTCGTTCAAGATCATCAAGTCGGATCTGCCGGAAACAGGTTTGAAGTGCGTCGATTGGTGGGGCCCCTGGCGCTGCGATCCTGAATATTCCGGCGCGATTTGGGACCGCTGGGTCTACCGAAATCTCTATTCGACCGGCAGCGAGGGCGGCATTGGCTGGGATATGACCTGTCGGAAAGGCGTGGAATTTTCGGCAGTCGTGGACAATTGCGTCGGCATCGGCCGTTTTGCCGGCGCTTGCGTCATGGCCCATACGCCTAGAAAAAACGAACCGGTCTTGTTCCGCCAGTGCCATTTCATGAATCTTGACTGGTGGGGCGATGCCGGAGGCGTCTATGTTCGCGGCGAAAGTTCGGCCATGCCCGATTGCCCCCATGCCACGTTCGAGGACTGCACGATCGTGGGCCTCGACAACGCCCTGCAAGCCGGCTATCCCGGCGTGGATGAATTGAATACTCGCGTTCAATTCAAAGACTGCCGTTTGATCGTGCTGAATTTTTCCCAACCGCAAGGCACGCCTTCCTCGGGCATCCTTTGCAGCGGCTGCAAGCACGGCAAGCAAGTCCTCGTGGAACTGGAAAACAGCATGTTGATGGGCTACAAGGTTTTCGGCGCGTTGCAGGGCGACGATATGTCCTACACACTCAAAGGCAGAGTCCAGGCCTATGTGCAGTTCCAACAACAAGTGCCGAAGGGATTTGAAGCTGTAAAACTGTGGCCCGTCACCTTGTTCGACTCGATCCAGCCCCCGGAAGCACCTTAACTTGCTTTCCTCTCGATGCTATCGAGAAGGCTCGTTTCCAACATTCACGACCGGCAACACACGCCCCAATTAGACAGGAGAAGACAAATGGCATACACCTTTACCAGTCGCCCAGGCATTGGCTGCTCGATTTTCCTAGGCATGTTATTGCTCGCGACGGTCGCCGCCGCGGAAGAGCCCGTAAAACCGCTGACCAAACTGCCGGTCAACTTCGGTTCGGCCATGGAAAACACACCCTTCGTCTTCAACAACCAAACCTTATTGGCGCTCAACCATCGCGACGACACGAAGAACAACACCGATGCCTACACGAAAAGCATGTACTTGTACCTAATGGACCTTTGCACCGGCAAGGAAGTCGCGCGATTCGGCGAAGGGCATTCGTTCGTCAACGCTTTCGTCAACGGGAAGGAATTGCACGTTTTTGCCAGCGAAGGCACGAACCGCGATTGGTTCAAAAGCATCTACCACTTCACATCCACCGATCTGAAGACATGGAAACGCGAACTGGCGATTCCTCTGGAAGGTGACGAACACCTGTTCAACTGCTCGGTATGCCGTGACGATCAAGGTTATGTGATGGCCTACGAGTCGAACAAACCGGTCACATTCTGTTTCAAGTTCGCCCGGTCGAAGGATTTGTCGAAATGGGAAAAAATTCCCGGTTTGACTTTCACGGGCGAGAAAAATGAATACAGCGCCTGCCCGGTGATCCGCTACTTCGCACCTTATTACTACGTCATCTATCTCCACGCGGCCGTCCCCGGCCACAACGGTTGGGTGTCGTTCCTAGCGCGATCCAAGGACTTAGCCGTTTGGGAATTGAGCCCCACAAATCCGATTCTCGAAGCGAGTCCGGGTGAAGGCGTCAACAACTCGGATGTCGATCTGTTCGAGTGGAACGGCAACACCTATCTCTACTACGCAACCGGCGACCAAGCCACCTGGGGCAGCGTGCGCGTGGCCATGTATCCCGGTCTGATGAAAGATTTTTACAAGGAACGCTTCCCTACGGGAAAGACCTTCCTTAAAATCAACGCACAAACCAAGTGAGAACCGCACAACATGATTTTAGATCGGCTGGAAAACTCCAAGTTCTATTACTCGTTAGGGCCCGAGATCGCAACGGCCTTGGATTATCTACGAAGAACCGATTTTTCCAAGCTGTCCGATGGGCGTCAGGAAATCGACGGCGACCGCATTTATGCCGTCGTTTCGCATTACACGCCCAAGCCCCTTGCAGAAGCGAAATGGGAAGCCCATCGGCAATATGTCGATGTGCAGTATCTTGCGCAAGGAACCGAGCGGATCGGGTATGCCGCCCTTCAAAACGATGCGGCCGAGCTAGCGCCGTATGATGCCCAAAAGGATTTGGTGTTCTACGACGTTCGGGGCGACTTTTTTGAGCTTCAGCAGGGCGTTTTCGCCATTTTCGCCCCGCAAGATATCCATGCACCCTGCCTGGCTGTCGAAAATCCCCTTTCACGCCCGGAAGTGTGCAAAGTGGTCGTAAAATGCCGGGTGCCGGGCTGATTTTCGCCGGTCCTGGGGTGGCTTGTCGGAATTCGCGGCTTAGGATATCTTACGGCTTGTTATTTTTTTATTATTTCTTATTGACCTTTGCACAGCCAATGAGCCGAGGCCGATCAACGAGAGGCCGAAATCTAGGCCAGTGAAGTTGACTGGCCGGTTCATTATCCAGCAAACATCAATAACAGGCCAATAACAAGGGAACCCTACGATGACCCGAGCCACCGCACGGCATATTCTTGTCGAAACGAAGGAAGCCTGCGAAAAAATCAAGGCAAAAATCCTCGCCGGGGCTGATTTCGCGGAGATGGCCAAAGAACATTCGCAATGTCCTTCCGGCGAACAAGGCGGCGATCTCGGCTCGTTCGGACCCGGCGAAATGGTGCCCGAATTCGACCAAGTCGTTTTTCACGACGAAGTCGGCAAGGTCCACGGCCCGATCCAAACCCAATTCGGTTATCATCTGGTCGAAATCACAAGCCGAACGCAGTAAAAAACGCGATCTCGGCATTTACGGCGGGTCAAAAAAACAATTGCTCCCGGCTACCTTCCCATTGTGTCCCAGGTAGCCCATGAGCGGAGGCTGACCAACGGGAAGCCGGAAGAGAATCCAAAAACAGTTACTTGTCGAAATCTTGTCAATTTAGACATTAATCACTTGTGCAAAGGACGTTCCTCGATGAAAGCGTTGCATGTTTCGGCTTTGCGTTTTTATCTTTCCATGGCATTAGGATGTTCGTTCCTATTTCTGGCCGGTTGCGGCAGCAAAGAACCGTTCAAGCTCGTGCCTGTCTCGGGCAAAATCACCTATGAGGACGGCTCGGTGATTCCCGTCGAAACCATGACCTTGACTTTTATCCCCCAGGCCGCGCCGATCGATGCCAAAACGCATCCCCGACCCGGGATGGCGATTGTCGACAAGGAAACGGGGGCGTTCAAGTCGGCCACCACGCACAAAGCTAACGACGGCCTGGTTCGCGGCAAGCATAAAGTGACCTTGGCCGGGATCAACAACATGCCGATCCCCGTTACGATCGTTCCGAAAGAGTATACCGACCCCGTTAAGACGCCGCTGGAAGTCGATACCGACAAGCTGCCGCTCGAGCTGAAGGTCAAAAAGCCTTCCACGGCGAAAAAATAACTGTGAAAAAAGCCTCTGCGCCCTAAACGGCGGTCGTTGAATGGCCATGCCTGAAGCTGTTTTCCATCCCGCCGCACTGCCCTTGGAACAGCTTTTGGCTCAATGCGATGTTCAATTCCTCCGGCGCTCGGGGCCCGGCGGCCAACATCGCAACAAAGTATCGACGGCCGTTGTCCTCGTGCATCAGCCAAGCGGCATCAGGGCCGAGGCCAATGAACGGCGCAGTCAGGCGGAAAACAGGACCGAAGCGACCCTTCGGCTCCGCATCCGCTTGGCTCTGGATATCCGCACCGAGCGATCATCGGCCGATATCCCAAGTCCTCTTTGGAAATCGCGATGTCATGGCGGACGCATCGAGATCAGTCCGACGCATGACGACTTTCCCGCGTTATTGGCCGAGGCACTCGACATTCTTGCCTCATGCCAATTTGAGCCGAAATCGGCCGGCGAACAGTTAGGCAGTACGCCGTCGCAACTGGTCAAACTGCTGAAAAAGGAGCCGCAAGCATTGCAGATGGTCAATCAAAAAAGGCAACAACAAGGCCGCTGCCTGCTGCATTAGCGCTGCTGTTGTTTGCGAGGCTTGGAATCGAGCGTCACTAGCGGTTTTTCCGTCGAGTCACTGGAGCATTTCGTGCAGCCGCTGCACCCCGGAAATCCTTTTCGGCGTATCCAGCCTGCAAGACGATATGCCAGATAGCCCAACGCCGCAAGGATGATGCAAGCCGTCGCGATATCTTGCCAAGAAATGGTCATTGTTCTACCCGCTGATCCACATTCCAAATTGGTAAGTGGCCATCGCGCAAAAATACGCCAAAACAGTCATGTAAAAAAAAGTAAACGCCGGCCATCGCCAACTGTTCGTTTCGCGGCGGATGACCGCCAACGTGCCGGCGCATTGGGCACACAACGCGAAAAACACCATGATCGACAATGCCACGGGTATGTTGAACACAGGCCGATCCTCCCCATCCCAAGTCGCACGACGCAGCTTTTCGCTCCAGGGATTGCCGCTTTTCATCGAATCGGCAACGGCCTCGTCGTCTACATGGTACATGACCCCCAGGGTTGCCACGACAATCTCGCGGGCCGGCAATGAAGCCAACACGGCACAGCCGATGCGCCAATCCCAACCAAGCGGCCGGACGATCGGCTCGATCACACGACCGGCCTGCCCTAAATAGCTGTTCTGTTGCTGTTCCTGATGCGAAGCGTTCGGTCTGTGGGGATAGTAGAGCGCCGCCCAAACCAGAATCGATACGGCTAAAATCAACGTGCCGGCGCAACGCACGAACAGCCAGCCGCGTTCAATCATGCGGTAAAACACCGTTCGCGGCGACGGCCATTTATAGCTGGGCAACTCCATCACGAACGGCGGCGTCTGGCCGCGAAACAACGTTCTCTTGAACAGTAACGCAAAGAGAATAGCCGCCAAAATGCCCAGAAGATACAAGCCGGCCAAGGTGATGCCTTGCAGCCCCAACAATCCGCCGCAATAGCTTTCATTCGGAATAAAAGCCGAGATCAACAAGGCGTAAACAGGCAATCGGGCCGAGCAGGTCAACAGCGGCGCTACAAGAATCGTGGTCAAGCGATCCCGCCGATCCTCGATCACCCGGGTAGCCATAATGCCCGGCACGGCACAAGCAAACGATGAAAGCAATGGGATGAACGATTTGCCGCTAAGGCCTACGCGAACCATGAGCCGGTCCATGAGAAACGCGCTTCGGGCCATATATCCGCAATCCTCCAATACGGCCAAAAACGCAAAGAGAATCAGTATTTGCGGCAAGAAAGCCAGGATCGAGCCGACGCCTCCCAAGACACCGTTGACCAACAAACTGCGTAATGTGCCTTCGGCCATCCGGGTTTCGATCCAACCGCCTAAAGCTTCGATCACCAACTGAATGCCTTCCATCGCTGGTTTGGCGCCGACAAAAACCGCCTGAAAAACCACCAACATTACCAGGGCGAAAAACAACATGCCCCATAAGCGATGGGTCAACACATGGTCGATCCGGTCGGTCGTCGTGGTTTTGTAGCGGCCGGGTTCGGTCAGGACGCCGTCGAGCAACCGCCGGGCCCAATCGTAGCGCGCGGCAGTTTCAACGCTTGGAACCGGATAACCCGCTGTCGCCAAGCGTCCTCGGGCTGCTTCCAGCCGGGCCGTCCAAGCGTCTTCCTGGTCCGACAACAGCGTTCGCTGCAAGTAGCCGTTGACATCCAACAATAACCGCAAAACCAAACAGCGCGGCAGCGGCGCAAGTCCGTTTTCCTTCATCTGGCGTGCAAGTTCCAATTCCAGCAGCGCGACTTCCGCCTCGAATGGCGCCGGCATGGGAGCAAGGCCCACGCCCTGCTTCTCTGAACTAGCTTCTGCGACCAGACTGTCGGCCGCGTTCTCTTTTTTTTCAACGGCGGCAACCAACAGTCGTTTCAGATTGGAAAAACCGATCCGATGGTTTGCCTGAACGGCTGCGACGGGAATGCCCAACCGTTGTTCGAGCTTTGCTAGATCGACTTGAATGCCGTGATCTTGCGCAACATCCAACATATTGACGGCCAAGACCGTCGGCAATCCCCAATCGAGCACTTGGCTGACAAGATAAAGATTGCGTTCAAGATTGCTGGCATCGACGACGCATAACACCACATCGACCCGCGGCAACTCCTGGTTGTTTCCCAGCAACAGATCAACCGCTACCATCTCGTCGCGCGATCTCGGAGCCATGCTATAGAGCCCCGGCAGGTCGATCAGTTCAAACTGCCGGCCGGCATAATGCATCTGGCCGGTTTTTTTCTCGACCGTTACGCCGGGATAGTTGCCTACATGCTGATGAACGCCGACCAAACCGCCAAACAAAGTGGATTTGCCCGTATTTGGGTTCCCAATCAAAGCGACGGAGATGGTGCGGGATGGCTTGGCGGCGGACATGGAAGCAAGGTTGTTACCTACCGCCGGCCGGCTCGACAAAAACATGTATCGTATCGTCGGCGCGGAGACAGACCTTGTTGCCGGCAAGGCGAATTATGCAAGGGCTTCCGGGCCGAAACATCTCGATTTTGGTGCCGCCGCGCAAACCGAATTCCTCCAGACGGTGAACGTGGTCGGGATGTCCCGAAATTCGACTGATACGTGCGGAATGACCGGCCGGAAGGCGTTTTAACGGAATCGCTTCGTGGGAGGACGGTTTTTTCACAGAGAACCACTCACCGGTATCGCCGCTTATCTTTTAAGCCTAAAACATTGTTTTGCTAACAAAAGATTGTATTCGATCTTGTACCGTTAGGCAAGCCCGATTCTTTAAGGATCCCGCTAAACATCCAGAAAGATGCCCCCCCACAGCAGCTCGCCAATGCACGTCGGTCAAAACTCTAACGACGCGGAGAAGGCACAGATGGCCGGGATGTGCCGGCGGCAGCCGAGTTTTGCGGGGTGGATAGCCGGATGATGAGCCGTTCGAGGATCAGGCGGGGGGGCATGGTACTCTCGCCTTTCAGATCCATGTCGGCTTCGAGCAGCCATCGATAAAGGCGTGCGCCGCGTTTGCGGCCAAGCAATCGAAGTTGCCGTTCGGCCCTTTGCAGCACGAATGAGCGAACGCCCGCTTGCTCCAAAGCTGCACGAATGTTGATCCGGCTGCCGACGGTTTCCGCTTGAATGATCTGCTGTGTTGCGGCGGCAAAACGTCGCAAGGAAGCCGAAATCTGGCCGAGCAAACCCACCGGCTGTTCGCCTGACGCCAAAAGACGGTCGAGTTGCAACATCGCCTCGCGCACGTTGCCGTCCATGGCGGCGTCGAGCATTTCCCACGTGGTTTTAGTGCGCCATCCTCCGACCGATTGGCCGACCTGTTCCGCAGTGATTTTTTTGGCATCGCCTGCCAGCAGCGCCAGCTTCGCTAATTCCTGATCGAGCAAACCCAACTCGGGACCAATCAGTTCAACAAGCATATCCGACGCCGTGGCTGCCAATTGCACCTGATGGCGTTGTTTGGCCCAATCCGCGAGCCATTTGCCCAATCGGGCGGGCGTTGGCGCGGAGCAATCAATCAACAAACCCTCGGCAGCAATCGACTTGTAGAGCCGCGTATTACTCGGCAACGAATCCAAATCGAGCACTAAAACGCCGCCGCGACTGGGCCGTGCGACGTAGTCCTCTAATTGGGGGCGATAGCGACTCACAAAATCATCGGCATCTTCGACGACGGCCAACCGTTTGCCGCCGCCGAACATCGCAACGGTTGAAAGCACCTCGTGAACGTCGCGAAACAACGTGCCCCGTCCCTCGAAAGCGCTTAGCGAAAAATCGCCGTCCTCACCGCCCAAAACAGCCGACCTTAGGCACAGAACTGCTTGTCGCCGCAAGAAGGACTCATTGCCGAACACCGCACAAACGGGCTTCGGCGCATGCTTATCCGGCTGGGCCAAATAGTCGAGAGCTGGAACGGGTTTTTCTGCCATGCTCCTAGTATAGGAAGACGCGAAGCATGGGTCGAGGGGGCGAAATTTCGGAAAACCCCTACATCTTCGGTCGAATCGCGATCTTGTTGACGATGCTGTCCATGAGGCAAACAACGCCCGCCACAAGGAACGACGGAGCAATCAAGTCGCTCCTCGTCCAGGTATAGATGCCGAGCGAGAGACTGGCAACGCCCAAAAGAATCAATAGGTATCGCATTGGTTTACAACTTTCTTACCCAAGAGACACCCCTACCCCTGTTAGGGTTCGGCAACTCTTCGGCAATAAGCCCCCCCACGGTTATCGAACCGACCGTGCATCGGTTTGCCCCACAGGATGGACATCGCGAACTCGGACCGTAGGCTGGGATTGGTCGATGCTTACTTCTTCCGTTGCATCGCAAATGCCTACGTTTCCGGCTTCGTCTCGCACTTCCAGCCGCAAATAAAATTGCGCCGGCGTGCGATGGTCGATCGTCCAGGCATAGCGTCCCGTATTTTCGAGACCACTGGCGATCGGCAGCCAGGGTCCTGTGCGACTCTGGCTAAAGGATAGTGATATCGGCCGGGCAGCCAACATATTGTCGTCGGCCTGCCAGGTAATGATCAAGCGTCCCGTCTCGTCATCCACGCCTTGCTGGGCAGAGACGATGTTGGCCGTCGGCTTGGTCAAATCAATACTGATCCAGAGGTCCGGCTGATCGCCGGCTTTTGGCGGTTTTCCACCAAACCCCACACCGTTGGAAACCACGACGCGAAAACCATACGTGCCTTCTTCGGGAACTTGCACCAACATCGGGCTGCGCGTGTCGTTGTCCACGGCAAAGCTGTGCCATGCTTGCCCGTTGTCGCGAGTTCCCCAAAGTTCGACGCGCCCAATACCGGACGGCCCCACCGAATCAACGTCGTATTCGAGTTCAAAGGA
>CAYWGR010000109.1:5093-18667 GCA_964458015.1 uncultured Planctomycetaceae bacterium | reverse complement strand
ATTCTCGGCATGCGCCCAACCGCTAAAAGACAGCGAGGTTACATTCGCGGCAAATCCATCGGTATAGGTGTTTTCCTGTGTTTTGATGTTGCCTGAGTAAACGTGCAGGGCATAGTTTCCGCTATGTGTTGCGCCATAATCACCAAGTTCGGCATCAGCGCCGCCGGTCCAGCCTGGGAGGTTGTAGCCGCCCCACGGAAACAATGGCTCGTCTAGTGTTTCAAATCCCCCGTTGACGATCAATTCGACGCCTCCGCCGATCGTGTCTGCCGCCGCTGATCCGGCCATGCCGATCACCGCTAATAATGCTAGTGGTAATAAACGTTTCATCAATAACTCTCCTTGATAATCAATGACTACTTTCGTCCGCGGACTTCCTGCGGATCATACGTGATAAGCCTTTTGCTCTCTTCCCGTCACGCATTCACCTCCCACCTCCTCCGCTCGTATACGTCTGCTATTTTTTCTTCCGCCAAACGTAGGCCAGGAGACCGACAAGTCCTATCGTCATTAATGTCATGGTGCTAGGCTCGGGGATAGTGGTTAATGACAGTCCGTCAAAACCGCAACTCATTGACGTCGCCCCAGATACTGCAAGAGTGATCTTCACGTAGTTCGTCTCTTCAGTTCCGCTGCCATGATGCACAGCTGCGTTACCCGTCAGCTCAGTCCAATCGACACTGCTGGTACTGCGAGTCAGCGTGTCGTGCAACGTGAATGTATCGCCTGTCATATTGCCTGTCGTTATGATGACGCTCGTCGTAGCAGTGCCGTAAGCCAAACTTGCCCATCCATCGAAGGCTAGCGAGGACACATTGGAGGCAAACCCATCGGTATACGTGTGTTCCTGATAGGCGGTAAGGGTAACGGTAACGGTGGGTATCTCGACCGTGTACATATTGTAGGCGTAGGTTCCTTCGTGGTGGGAGTAGTAAGGCACAAGATATACTTCGCCCGTTGCATTTTCGGTCCAGCCAGCCGGATTCGGATCCCCCCACACCATAGGCAGCGGTTCTGCAACGTTTTCAAAGCCGCCGTTGACGATCAATTCGGTCCCGGCGGTCTGAACGCCGGAAATAGTATCTGCTGCAACCGCTCCGGTCATCGCAATCAGGGCCAGAAACGCCAGCAAAAAGAAACGGTTCATCTGCATGTCTCCAAAACTAGAATTAATCTCCATCTTCGTTCACGGACCATCCGTAAACCCATCGCCTGCATTCTCTTGCTCTCTTCTCGATATCACTTTTGTTTTCCGCTGCCTCCGCTTTCCGAGGCCGTGGAAAGATTCTCCTTAGGCAACTCGATCACTCGCAAATTGTCGAACATTCCGGTGCTTTCCATGCCCGAGCGATGGATGCTGATCGAAAATTTCTTTCCGCTTAGAACCGGCGTCGTGAACTTGCTTCGGAATACATTGGTTCGATAGAGGCCATCAATCACGCATACCTGAAAAGCATCCCGACCGTCATAGTAGACGTACAGATGATGCAAAACATCCACGTCGGGCACGAATCCCATGTCGGTATTCATAACAATGTCGTTGACGCGAAACGCGCCGCGCATGGTTTCCTTCGCGTCACGTGCATAATGGCCTGGATGAAATGCAACAACAAGCTCGCCAAGTCGCAAAGCAATGTGGGAATTGCCATAGTTGATGCTATCACAACCCAAATCAACCGAGACAAGCATCCTTCCGGAAAACTGCCTGGCAATCGATGCAATTTCAGTATCAGAGAAACTTATTTCTGTTTTTTCGCGAGTCAGTCGCAAAACGCCGTTTCGAACAATCGCCGTTGCGACCGTATTGTCGCTTCCGCCGACGGCATGGGGATTATAAAACCAAGTCGGATAGCCGGCTGGGAAAGCCGCCGCGTCGCGATGGAATGTCTCTTGGAACGTCAGCTTGCCTTCGGCGAGGTTGATAAGGCCGGGGAACGGATTGAATTCCGCCCGCCGGACAAACCGGCTTCGATCGACCGGCTTATTCAGTTCCATCTTGCCGGAACTATCGACAACAACGGACTGCTTTTCATGCAACTGCACGGGTTTTGAATTTTCACCCCCGTTGACCGAGGCGACTTCGATCCGGCCCTTGAAAACATAAGATCGCGTAGCGCCCGACCGATCCACCTCGACGCCGAACTCAGTTCCAAGGTCAGTGACGATGGCCGAAGGTGTCCGTACAGTAAACATGGGGGCGGGGGATTGGGGACGAGGAGTGGGAGATAATGGATTGGAAATTTGGGATTTGTTGATTTGGGATTTGGGATTTTCTTCACTAGCCACTAGCCACTGACCACCGGCCACTTTTCCAGTACTCTCCTCTCTCCCCTCTTCTCTCTTCTCTATTCTTGCCGTCAGCTTGCCAACCGACAATAAACCGCCGGCAGCCGAATCTACTTCATACGTGACGGGACTCTGCAAAACAACCTTCGCGCCGGTTTCGTAGGTGATTTCCAACAAGCCCGAAGAGAGAACAAACTTGTCGCCCAAGGAAACGGGAGATTGGGAGTTGGGGATTAGAGGTTGGAAATTACGTATTCTTGAACCTTGAGCCTTGAACCTTGAACCTTTTTGAAGTTGGCAATCGACCGTGCCCGTGATACGGCCGACGATCTCTTTCGCAAATACCGTTTCGACAATCGACGGCGTCGGCGACTTGGATTTCTCGGCAATCTGATCGTGATAGTGCGACACATAGATCATCGAGCCGCCCCAGAGTCCTAGCCCTGTGATCACCGTGGCAATTAAGAGTGAAAATGGGATTTCCTGGGAGAAAAAGCCGATCATCCCTTGCATGGCCGAATTGAAAACCGATGGCGGCAAGGCGGGCGATGCAATAATTTCGGATTCCGTATTATTTGCTTCGTAATCAGCAATATCGTGTTTGCTGAATCCCGCGGCAGAGTCGGAAGACCGCTCCTCGGCATCAAACAAATTGGCCAGCGTTACATGAATGCGATCATTCGTCAGCCCAAGCCGCAGATCGGAAAACAATCGCGAATATTCGACGTACATTTCGAGCAAATCGGGATCGTTTTGCACAAGCTCGTCGATTTGGCGGATAGCATCGGCCGAAACGTCGCCTTCTTGCCTTAGCAGAAGGAGTTCGTGCAGCTCTTCACGTTGTCGCGGGGTCGCGGTCATCGGTCGCGGTCCTTCGAAAGAGCTTTTTTGATGCAATCCAACAAGATGTCGTGGATGCGGCGGATTGAACGATACACATACTGGGCGTTGCGTCCCATCTGCCGTGCCACATTTTTGGCCGTGGCGCCTTCGCGATGAAATCGGGCAAGCAAATCCCGATCGCGCCGGCTAAGCTTATCGCGGCATTCCACCAGCGCTTCGGTTCGTGCATCAAGCATGTCCGACATCACCACGATTTCTTCCGACATCAAATCGAGAAATTGCGTGCTGAAAAGACGCGGTGAACGAACCTGCCGGTCGCGCATTTTCAACACGTTGTAATACGCAATCCGGGCCGCCCAGGCACGAAAGTCGGTGTCGGGCCGGTATTGGCGAAACTTTTTCCAGAGCGTCACGCAAGTCTCTTGAAAAACCTCGTCGGCATCCGAGGCGTGCGGCACCAAGGCATGAATATGCCCATAGATCGCCCGGCCATGCTCCTCGAACAACGCCGCGAAACGTTCCACGTCTTCCGCGTTGTTGAAGCTATTCGGCGTTGGCAAATCGGTCGTCATTGTGTGAACGTTCTGAAAAACGCAAGGCATCCCTGTCTTCCGTGAAAAGAACTCTTTCCGAAATATCTTAACCCGGCTTCTTTCGTAAGTTTTTCAGTTATCGAGTCAATATTTTGCTCTTCAACAAGTTGCAGCGATCATGCAGACGCGGCAAAGATACCCCTTATCATTCAGGGTAATTCGCGCCAATGCAGAAAACACCACCCCAGCGGCGGGCATGGCCCAGGCGGTTTGAGCTATCGGTTTACGGAAGATTCATAGGGCAAAACACACTACAACCGTCCGAAACTCAATCATCAACGGGATTTACGAGATAAATAGAATGAGACAGGCCCAAACAAAACCTTGTTGATCCTGTCAATCCCGTCTCGATTCCCATCGACGGCGACGCAACTCGCTCGACTACTTGCTCGGCTCGAACTTGATCGTCCATCGAACCACGCGGCTATCCTTCGACGTAATGCCGACGCGAAGCCAACCGTCTTCATTCGCCACGGCCGGCTTCGGTGCAACCGTAACGCCCGCAGCCTGATCCTCGGCCGAAACAGCGACCGAGGCGACCTTCCACCGGCCGCCGTCGTTGAGCCCCGCGATACGCAGTTCATAAGGATCGTTGCCCACCACACGGCTCGTGGCCGTCAGTTCATGCGTCGCATCATTCCAGCTTTCGTTCGACACATCGACCATGCCTTGCGACACATGGCGCGACGTGCTGACCAGCGTCGGGCGGCCCTCGGCCGTTCGCACGGCAATCACGCGGCACGTCTCGGCGGGCACGTCGAACTTGAACTCGCCCTTAAACGATGCAACGGGCGCGTTCGACCAGAAATCGAAAGCGTGATACGTTTTCACCGGTTCCAGCCCCGCCTTGGCCGCCGTACAACCGATCGCCGAATTCTTGCTCTCCCAATTGAACAACCCAAGCACCTCGCGCCGCGCCGGCTGCCGGGTGTCGGTCACCAGCCAAATCGACGGCATGATCGACTCGAAGTAATCAACCGGCCGGGCCGTCGCGCCGTGGCTGGGGATCGTCCGCTTGATGATGTCGAGCCGCTCGGCCGACAGACCGGGGATCCAGTCGCTATTCAAGTAGAACTGCCCGCTCAAGGCCACCCACGACGTAATCAGTCGGGCATGGTTCAACGGAATCGAGTTACGCACATAGGACGGGTCGGGGTCGTTCCACCAGACCCGGCCGTTGAGGAAATAAAGCCTTGAGCCGCGCACTGGGCCCGTGATAATCGAACCGCACTCGTTGTTCTTAATCTCCTGCTCGTAGTTCTTCCAAGCTTGCCCGTTGTCGGGCCCGATCCGCATCGAATCGACCAGCCCAATCGTACCGCCGAGCGTGCGCATGTTTTGGCTCACGTTACAGCCGGAAAAGAACACGTCAGGGCCAGCCGCCGCTCGGACCAGTTTCAGCCCGTCGCGATATACCTCAACGTTGGTCTTCCAGGGGTCGTGGAACGGAGCATTGTTGCCGATATTGTCGTCGCGGTAACCGTCGTTCACATAAATCTGCTCCGTGGCCGAACCGGTCCACAGACCGTCCATCTTGAAATAGTTGATGCCCCAGCCGTGGATCGTTTTGACCAACTCGGTCAGGTGCTTTTGGACCTCAGGCAGCGTCAGATCAAGCGACGTGCCGCCCCAGGCTGTATCGTAAGGCTTGCCGTTCTCCCGCTTCATAAACCAATGCTGCCGATCCTTATATTCCGGATCTTGAAAATTGCGGGCAAACGGCATGAACCAAAGGCCCGTGGTCAGGCCCATTTTCTGCAACGCATCGGCCACCGGTTTCATGCCGTGGGCGAAGGGACCGTCCGGCCGAACGCGATCAAAACCGCGCCGCGGGCCGTTAAACTCCACGCTATCCTGCCACTGGTCGTCGATCTGAACGAACGCGAATCCAAACGGTTTCAATTCCTTCGCAACCAATGCCGACAACTCAACAATCGACTTCTCATCGCCCGCGCCGCCATGCTGGTCGGAATACCACGTGCAATAGCCCGGCGTCTGGGGGCGGAGCTTGATTCTATAGTGAGATGCCATCGCATCGGCATATTTCTCTTGGCCCAGTCGGGCATCCCCAAAAAAGCCGATAACCAAGGTTTCGAGTTTGGCAATATTGACGATTTCCGAAGACTCTTTGCCATCAGGAATCCGGAGCCGACCATAGTCGATCTGAGAACGAAATTCCACATTGCCATCTTTCACGTTGGAGAACAGCACGCCGCAGCCACGGTCGTTGGTCAACCAGCCTGCAACCACACCACGGCGCGTCGTGGGATCGGCCAACGTGAGGAACAGATAGCTGCCGGGATTTTTGTCAGGCGCAGTTAGGCCGGCGGTGCCCATCGTGCGTAGCTCACTTGCAGGCTTGCCCAAATCCAATGTAAACGTTGCAGGCACGATCTTCTTAACGTCCATCGGCTTATCGCCAGGGTTCTTGATCGTGCCGCCGAGGAAGACGAAGGGGCTATCATCGGAAAGCAATAGTGCGATTTCACCACCATCGGTGCGACGTATCAAGATCACGGAAGCAGTATTGTACGGTTTCGCAAAAGAATGCACAGTGGAAGTAACCCCATCGAGCTTTCCATCCTTCAGAAAGACCAGACCCGAGGCTTTATCTTTCACCGAAAACGTTTTGGCCCCATCGTCATACGAAACGACCAAGAACTTGTTTTCGATCGTGTGGGTGGCGGCGAAAGCGGAAGAAGCAATAGCGGCAGCGGCCATAAATGCAAAACAGGCGATAAAGCGGTTCATGAATAGTTGCTCGGGGGGGTGGAGTAGGTTGGTTTGAGTAGTGCATTCTAGCAAATCGCCCAAGGTTTGTCATCTTTTCACCAAATGCGATTTTCCCTACAATGGCGAATTCCGTTGGCTGGCTTGCACTCTGCCAGAGTCAGATTGCAGTGCCGCAAACGACTTTTACTAGCCACTAACCACTAGCCACTAACCACTAGTATGTTCTGGACTCGCACGCTGATTCCCACGATGAAAGAAACGCCCGAAGGGGCCGAAATTCCCAGCCACGTGCTGATGCTTCGCGCCGGACTGGTCAACCAGGTCATGGCCGGGGCATATACCTATCTGCCGCTGGGCCTCAGGGCCTTGAAGAAGGCCGAGCGAATCGTCCGCGAGGAAATGGACGCCGCCGGAGCCATCGAAGTGGCCATGCCGTCGATGTCGCCTCGCGGACTTTGGGAACAAACCAAGCGTGTAGACGCCTTCGGCGACGTGTTGGTCCAGTTGACCTTAAACCGCAGCAATCGCAAGGTCCATGTGGTCCTGGGCCCCACGCACGAGGAAATCGTCACCGATCTCGTGTCGCGCCAGATCAACAGCTACCGCCAGATGCCCCTCACGCTGTACCAAATCACCTCGAAATTCCGCAACGAGGAGCGGCCGCGGTTCGGCGTGCTCAGGACGAGCGAGTTCCTGATGAAAGACGCCTACAGCTTCAACGCCACATTCGAGTCGTTGTGCGAAACATACGACAAGATGTATGAAGCCTATTGCAAGATATTCACCCGTTGCGGGCTGACCTTCCTTCCGGTCGAGGCCGAAAGTGGGCCCATCGGCGGCGACGCCAGCCACGAGTTCATGATCCCGGCCGAAAACGGCGAGGACAGCGTTTTACATTGTCAATCGTGCGGGTATGCCGCCAATCAAGAAAAGGCCGAGATCGGCACGGTCGATTGCACCATGCCCGACGTGCCCCAAAAGCCGTTGACCAAAATCCCCACGCCCGGCGCGCACACGATCGAGCAGGTCAGCGCATTCTTGAAATGCAAGCCGAACAAGCTGATCAAAACCCTAATTTATGTGGCCGACGGACAGCCCATCGCCGTTTTGGTTCGCGGCGACCGTGATGCCAACGAAGGCAAGATCCGCCGGGCTCGAAAAGCATCAAAACTCGAACTGGCCTCGCCCGAGATCATCAACAAAGTAACCGGGGCTCCGGTCGGATTCGCCGGTCCGGTAGGCATGCAGGAAAAAATTCCGATTTTGGCCGACCGCGACATCCAGCACATGGTCAACGCCATAACCGGCGCGAATGAGGCGGAAACGCACCTGGTCGGCGTCAACGTGAATCGCGATTTCACGCCCGACCTTTATGCCGATCTGCGCAACGCGGTCGATGGCGATTCCTGCCCGCGTTGCAGCCATAAATTAGCCCTAAGGCACGCCATCGAGGTAGGCCACGTCTTCAAACTGGGCACGAAATACACCGAGGCCCTGAACGCCAAGTTCCTGGACGCCGACGAGCAACTCAAGCCCATCATCATGGGCTGCTACGGCATCGGCATGAACCGCATCATCGCCGGGCTGGTCGAAACGAACAACGACAAAGACGGCATCATCTGGCCCATGGCCATCGCTCCGTACGAAGTCGTGCTCACGCTCGTCAAAGTGCCCGACGAACCTTCGTTGAAGGTCGCCCGGGAATTGCACGACCAACTAACCGCCGCCGGCATCGACGTTTTGCTCGACGACCGCGACTGCCGCGCCGGTGTGAAGTTCAAGGACGCCGACCTGATCGGCATTCCGCTTCGCGTCGTGATCGGTGAACGCGGCCTGCAAGAAGGCAAGCTCGAAGTGAAGTGGCGTTGGTCGAAAGACGCCGAAAAGATCGACCTCGCAGGCGCCGCCGAAACCCTTGCCAACTGGGTCCGCGAAGAACGCACCGAGGCCTCGCGGTTTCGGAATCGCTAACATTTGCAGCCGCTGACATTTGCTGCTCTGAAACACGCTGCCATTGCCAATCCCCCTCTCCCTTTGGGCGAGGACTAGGGAAAAGGCGTGTGAGCAATTGTTGTAATCAGGGAACTTGCCTCGGAGTATGCTGCGAAACGAATAGGAATCCAAGGCGGGTCGTCGCTTCGCCCCGCCTTACGCTTTTCCCAAATTCAACAATGGATTGCCCCTGCCTAATAGGGGTTCCTTGGTGACAGCCGATGTCTGATCGATTATACTGACAGTCCATGCCATGACTCCATGCATCCTCCCACCCTGATTACAGTTGATATTCCCATGCAATCATCTGCCTTACGTGTATCGTTGTTTTGTCAAGAGTTGTTGCTCTTTGTTATTCTTGGCACGGTTTTATCGACAGCGCCGGCCGGCGGGGCGTTTGCTGTCGATGCACCGAAGGCGGAGCCGTGGGTTTTCGATCCGATGCAATGGTCGCGTGGGGATAAAGACGCATCCTTGCATACCGGAGGGCGTCAGTCGCCCTTTGCCATATTGCAGTCGGCGCCGATCTCAAAATGCGTAACGGTCGAGAGCGATGTCGTCTTGAGCAAAGCGGTCGGCGATTCGTGGAAAGTATGCGGCGTGGCCGTCATGCAGGATATCGCTAATTTCTGGCACTTTGCCTTGGTGCTTCCGCCGGATTCGCAGAAGCCCATGTTTATGTGTGAACTGTGCGAGATGCGAAACGGCCAATGGTTGGCGCAAGGAAACCTAAAATTAACGGTGAACGAAAGCAAGTCGGAACCGTGGCGGCTTGGCGAACGTTATCGGCTACGTTTAGCGATGGATTCGGAAGGCATCGAAGGTTCGTTGGCCGACGCGCAGGGCCGCGTGTTGGAGCGGAAGCGATATGCGTTCTCCGGCGAAGCCGTCACCTCGGGTCGGCCGGTATTGCATTGCAATGGTTTCGAGGCGACGTTCTCCCGTATTTCCTCGACGCATTCGAACGCGGAAAAGGCTGCAATGCCGACGATTGCGCCCTATCGATGCGACAGCTACGTCCAAGAGATCAGCGGCAAAAAAACGGGCTATTTTCACGTTGAACGGCAAGGCGATATTTGGTGGACCGTCGATCCGCTGGGCCGAGGCTTCGTGCCGTTGGGCGTCGATCATACGACGTTCGGGGGCCATTGGTGTGAAAAGCTGGCCTATGCTCCGTATGGCAAGAAGAATGCAGCAAAATACTCCAAGCCGGAAGTTTGGGAAGAGGAAACGCTGGGCCGGCTGCACGATTGGGGATTCAACTTGCTTGGTGCGGGCTGCGCGTCGTCGTTGCAGCATCGGGGAATGGCTCATACCGTGTTTCTCGCCTTTGGATCAGCATTGGCCGGCCAGGGCGATGAGATGAACATCATTGCCGATCGCGGCGTGCCGGGTTCCGCATTTCCGAATGTTTTCCATCCGAAATTCGAGGAATACTGCCGTTTCTGTGCCTGGCAAGCATGTACGCCGCACATCAACGATCCCTGGTTGTTCGGCTATTTTCTCGATAACGAATTGGCTTGGTGGGGCGAAGCTTGGGGGAATCTCGATACGGGACTTTTCGATGTCGTGATGCGCAAGTCGGCGACTCATTCGGCAAAACGGGCCTTGCGCGATTTCCTTGCCCAACGCTACGGCAATGATATCGGACGTTTCAATCAGGCATGGGGCTCGAAAATCGAATCGTTCGACCGAATTCTCGAAAGCAACTCTCTTACGGGCTTGGAAACGAAGACGGTGACGGCCGATAAAAAAGCGTTTGCCGGTCTTATCGGCGAGCGATATTTTGGGGCAATCACTCGTGCGATTCGCGAGGTTGATCCCAACCACATGATTTTGGGATGTCGTTTTGCGGGCGGCTATGCGCCGGAGAGCGTTTGGGAAGCGGCCGGGCATCATTGCGACATCGTGACATTCAACTACTACGGAAACGTGGATCTGACTCGCGGTATTGCGCGCGATGATCGCCATTGCCGCCGTGGCAAACTGCTGTCCGAGGTTTTTCTGGATTTCTACAAAGCAGGGCAGCGGCCGATGATGGTGACGGAATGGTCATTCCCGGCTTTGGATGCGGGATTGCCGAGCATTCACGGCGCGGGGCAGCGGTTCCGCACGCAAGCCGAACGCACGAGGGCTACGGAAATCACCGCCCGGACAATGTTGGCGATGCCGTTTATACTCGGCTACGACTATTTCATGTGGGTGGATGAGCCTGAGTTGGGGATTTCGGAAAAATTCCCCGAGGACTCGAATTACGGACTCGTCAACGAAGAAAACAAGCCTTACGAACTTCTCACGACGATGTTCACGAACGTACATCGCGATGCCGCTCGTTTGCGGCGAGAAGGACTCGCAAAGGCGGGTGTTGCCACGAGCGAATCGGCGCCTTCGCCATCGCGGCTTGCTCAATTCTTGGCAAAAACGTCCGCACAAGCGGCAGGAAGTCCTGAGCCGGGTTCGGCATTGCATTTTGAACGGAAGGGCGAAGATTATTTGGCATCCAACGGCGTTTGGGAGATTCGCGGCCGCGTGGGGGCGGGCTCCTTGACGACCGATATCCGGCACCGCGGGCTTCCGATGGGACGTTTTAACGGCGTCGTACAAGAATTCGTTGAACAAAACCAATGGGTGTCGGTCGAACGATTGGCCGACGTTCAAGCAGTTGTCGGCCGAAAAGCAATGACGCTCGATTTGATCGGCCGTTTCGTGGGCCCCCAGCAAGATGCCCGGCAATCGTTTGAGATTGCCTATCGATTGACTTTGCAACCCAACTGCGATTGGTTTACGGTGGAGTTGCTTTGGTGCCGGAACCTGAGCGACCGGCCGTTGGATATGCGGGCAATCTATTTTTATCTCACGAGCCAGATCGGCGGATCAACGGCCGACGACGCGCCGATCGGACCGGAAGCCGTGCCGCAATTATGGGGCACGGTTGCCGGTGATGCTTGGCTGGATCGCCAAGCCAAGGCCTTTTGGGGATTTGCCGTTGACGATGTCGATGACGTGCAAGTTCGATTTTGGTTGGATGACCAGAAAGGCCAGCATCCGGATGCCCGATTGGAGATCGAGCAAAAACTGGGGCCGAACGAGACGTTTCGCCCCAAGTCGCCGGTTGGCGTGATTTGTCTGGCCGGACGCGGCGACCGAAACCAATGGGAAGCCCAAGCTCGCAAAACGCTCGATTCGCTTGATACGCCGTAGAAGATCGAGCCCTCCCCCACTCTTTTATCTTCATCGTCTTGGCCGTGAACGGTGTTCGCCGGCCAACTCTAGTCCGCATTTCTCACCAAAATGTAGGGCGGGTCAAGCAAACCAATGTTCTGGTAAGGCTTCGGTCGCGGTAAGTCGGTTTGCTTTCTTACAGCGTGTGGAACAACAGTTGATCGGTTTGCGCAGCCCCACCAAGGGTTTGTGCAACCCTGCCCCATCAAACGGTGAGAAATCCGGGCCAGTAATAGACACACCCCCATTGTGTGGCAATTTGCAGGATTTTTGTCTGATTTGGCCCTGGAAGTTGGAAAGGGAGGTAGGAGCGAAGTTAGCATAAAAGGATGAGGCACTTTCTCGGGGGGCATCGCTACTTTTCCCATGATTGACCATACCGAATTTCTGAAACTCCTATTGGCGCATCAGGCCGACTTGCAGGCTTTTCTGGCCTCGTTGGTCCGCAGCCGGGTCGACTGCGAGGATGTGTTTCAGGAAACGGTGCTGACGCTTTGGGATAAGATCGGCGAGTACGACCGGAGTCGGTCGTTTGGAGCCTGGGCGCGCGGCATCGCAGCAAACAAAGTGCTGCAAAATCGGCATCGCTTGGGACGGGTTCCGGCTCTGCTGTCGCCCGAGGCGATCACGGCCGTCGCCGATGCTTTTCAGCGTCGCGAAAGCGCCGGCACGGCGGCCTTGGATGCCCTGGAGGATTGCGTGGAGCCGTTGCCGGAGCAGTCGCGCCATGTTTTGCGATTACGCTACGTGGAACGGTGGTCGGTAGCCGAGATTGCCCAGCAATTGGGCGTCACTCCAGCGGCGATGAGCAAGACGATTTCACGGTTGCGCACGCGGCTTTACGATTGCGTCGAGCGTCGGCTGGGCCGAGAGGCCAAGGAGAAGACGCCATGAACGAGCAACTCTTCTCCAACGAATTGATCGAGCATTATCTCGACGGCGTGGCTGATGCAGCCGAATTGGAAATGCTCGAACGGCATTTGGCCTTGGATCCCAATGCCGCGGATGCTTTTGCCGAGATCGCTCGTTTCGAGATGCTGCTGCAAGTGCATCTTACGGAAATGAGCAAAGCAACCAATCTATTTTCGCACCCCTTGGAAGATACCGAGGAAGAGGGTTCTGGAATCCGAGATCGGGGAACAAAGGCCAGCAATCAGTCCCCATCGCTCAGCACTCCGCACGATAATCCAGAGCCTAGTTTCCAGCCCCTTGCTCCTAGCTCCTCTTTCAGCTCTTTCCCCACGACGATCCGCTATCCGCTCTCCTCGGTCATCGAAAGCCCGATCTTCCCCTATGTATTTGCAGCGTTTGTGATGTGCGTGGGAGCGTTGGGCGCGTGGTTTTATCAGGTGGATGTTCCGGGCACAATTGCCCAACAAAGACAGCATTCCACAGCCGTTTATGCTGCGACGGAAAACAAGATCCATACTGAATGCATCGGCCGGATTACCGGCATCATGGATTGCAGGCTTCAAAAAGGTTCCAGACTTAAGGCCCAAGGTTCAAGACCTCATGATTCCCAACCTCTAATTCCCAGTTCCCAATCCCCCGTATCCTTGGGCGATAAGTTCGTGCTGTCGTCTGGTTTGCTCGAAATCACCTACGACACGGGCGCGAAGGTTATTTTGCAGGGACCTGGGACGTATGAAGTAGATTCGGCCGCCGGCGGTTTCTTGTCGGTTGGCAAGCTGACGGCAAGATTAGAGAAGAGAGAAGAAGGGAGAGAGGAGAGCACCGGAAAAGTGGCCAGTGGTCAGTGGCCAGTGGTTAGTGAAATAAATCCCAAATCCCAAATCCAAAAATCCCAAATTTCCCGTCCCACATCGGGCGCCGCCCCCCCCCCCCCACCCCCCCCCCCGGGGGCCCCCGGGGGGGGGGGGGGGCCGGCGGCCCGCCAGTGGGGGG
>CAYWGR010000109.1:4643-5083 GCA_964458015.1 uncultured Planctomycetaceae bacterium | reverse complement strand
ATTTGGGCACGGAGTTTTCGGTTGAAGTGAATCGCGAGGGGCTTTGCGATGTGCATGTTTATCTTGGCAAGGTCAAGTTGGCCTCGCACAAGAAGAACAGCAAGGGCGGCAATGTGGAAATTGCCCTAACGGCCGGCGAGTCGATGCATGTCGAACAAGGCGGAACTCTGACCCGCCGCGCGACGAGCAGGCCGGCGGATTTTGTGCGTCAGATGCCGCGCCCGGAAACCCGGACCACGTATGCCGATGCGGTGATGGCCGATAAGCCGCTTTTCTATTGGAACTTTGATGAGTTGGACGGCACGGCCTTCGAGCAGATACGGCACCTATCGCACCAGAAATTATACCCGATGGGCCATGCGAGGCGTTCTCCGCACAATGTCATCGGCAGCGGGCTTTCGTTGGGACGCGCCGCCGATTTCAGCAAGGGGGGCAGCTTC
>CAYWGR010000109.1:0-4633 GCA_964458015.1 uncultured Planctomycetaceae bacterium | reverse complement strand
GGCGCCGACTCGAAACATGGCCGTTATAATCCCGCGATCCTTTTTGGCGGTCATCACGATGGCATGGCCAACTCGTTTGTCGGAGCCAGCAGCGGCTATAAACCAGGGGAGGCAGCGGGTTGCACCCACGGCGGCCCGAAGATCAACGACCATCTTTGGCATCACGTGTTTTTCATTTTCTACGGCAACAGCAGCGTTGGGTTTGGCGTTGCCGATCGCGTGGACATCCTGGTGGATGCCGTACCGCAGACAGTCGAGCGGGGTAGCTTTAGCTCGGGTTTCAACATGGAAGGTCTGCTGCGCGTCGGCGCGAGTCGGGATGACCTTGAGGACTCTTTCCAAGGCCGTATCGACGAGTTGGCTTTTTACGACTTGAGCAAGATGACCGTGCAACAAATCGAGACCCGAACGACCGACATGGCCCGGCGGCATTTTGAGGCGGCGAAAACATCGAAAGAAAAAAAATAGTTAAACCATAAAACAACAGAGTACTTTTTCTCTCTTTTCCTTTTTTACGGAGATAATGTTATGAGGCAGGCATTGGGATTGTTGTGCTTGTCGGCGCTTGCGATAGGGCTTCTGTTGCCCTGTTCAGCGAGCGCCGTCCAGATGTACTGGGATACCAGTACGGATACCGGCATTCAAGCCGGCGATGGAACATGGGATTCCAGCACCACGGCGCTGTGGAGCACTGATGTGGCGGGCAGCAATCCGCTTTCGACGTGGACGAGCGCAGACGATGACGCCATCTTCCATGCGTCGGGCACCTCGGTCGTCACCGTCACCTCGGTCGCGGCGAACAGCCTGACGTTTGCAGGTTCGGGTTACACGCTGTCCGGCGGCAATGCCACGGTCGGCGCGGGCGGCATCACGGCAAACGAATCGGCCGTGATCAATAGCGGCCTGTCGGTCAATGGCAGCCAAACGTGGAATGTAGCGGCGGACAAAACCTTGTCGATCGGCCAAGGCAGTACCTATATCGGATCGGGCGTCACTTTAACAAAAAGCGGTGCTGGCGCGGCGGCCTTTGGTTCCGGTTGGCTCCGAGTTGGCTCGGACTCAAGCGGCACCGGCACCCTGAAGATTGAAAACGGCACTGTCCAAAGCTCGTTGCTCCTGTTGGCTGCCGGCGGCAGCACCGACTGCACCGGCGTTTTGGATATCTCCGGCGGACAAATGTCCGTATGGGGCGATATGTACGTCGGCTGGAACGGCAATGCCACTGTGAATCAAACCGGCGGCACCGTGGACGTGAGCGCCGACCTCATGTTTTGTACCGACATCAGCGGTTCCACCGGCACCTATAATCTGAATGGCGGCCTCTTGCGGACGCACACCCTCTATACCGATCGAGGAGCAGCTACCAACCGAACAATGCTTTTGAGCATCAACGGCGGTACGCTGGAAAATAACAGCACCGGCACGCTTTCGACCGACATCGCCGTCAATATTGGTTCAAACGGTGGTACATTCAGCAGCCCAACGGCCAGCACCGGTATCCAATTGACCGGCATTCTCTCCGGAAGCGGCACAATCACCAAGACAGGCGATTCCTCGCTCGATCTTGCCGTCAACAGTGCAAGCACGTTTAACGGCAATATCAATATCAATGCCGGCTCCGTGTTGCTCAGCAACAACTATCTGGTTTCGGCGGGCACCGTGACGATGGCCGCGGGCGGCACGCTGAATGTGAACGGAAATATCAGCTTGCCCCAAAACCTCGTATGGAACGGCGGTTCGCTTAGGAACTCCGGTTCGGAACAGCTAGTGGTCAATGTGCCTGCCTCCATCGGCGATGACGGCGGAACGATCGACACCGTCGGCAATATCCAAGTTCTTGGAACGCTAACCGGAGGCGGCGGCCTCACCAAGACCGGCGATGGCGTCCTGCGCGTCTCTGCTGCAAGCGGAAGTGCCCATGCCGGCAATCTCTATGTTAATCAAGGTGAAATGATCCTTGACAACGCCAACATGGCGACAACTCGCGAACGTATCGTGGTCGGCAATGCCTCGGGCTATACCGGCACGTTGACCGTCAACGATGCCCCGCTCAATATGAGCGGATTTCTGTTGGTTGCAGGCGGCGGTCCAGGTTCGGCCGGCGTCTTGAACGTCTCCGGCGGCACCATCAACGTCGGCAACCAATTCTATGTCGGCTGGAAAGGCAACGGCACGGTCAACCAGACCGGCGGCACGATCAACGTGACAGGAACGGGCGATCTATCGGGCCTACTTTTCTGCACCGATGTGGATAACTCGGTGGGGACGTATTACTTGAACGGCGGCACGTTGAGCACGCCTCATATTTTCACCAACATGGGCAATGCCACTGGCCGAACCATGCTGATGAGCTTCGGCGGCGGAACGCTGCAATTCACCGGCGCAGGCAGCGAGATGAGCACGGATCTGCCGATTGCCATCACCAGCGGCGGTGCAACGATCGACACGCTGTATGCCGACACCGATCTGGTACTCAATGGCAGCATTTCAGGCGCAGGATCGCTGACGAAAACCGGCCTTGGCATTCTCAACCTTGCCGGCGCGGTCAGCTACACCGGCGATACGACCGTCACCGGCGGCACGTTAACGCTGAATAGCGACTTCCTGGCCAACAACTCCAAGATTTCCATCAGCGGTGCACTGCTGAACTTGAACTACAGCGCCACCGACGTGATCGGGTCTTTGTATTTCGATGGCGTGGCTCAGTCGATCGGCATCTGGGGCGCTCTTGGAAGCGGTGCTCAGCATGAAAGCGCCTTGATTACGGGAACGGGTTATTTACAAATCGTCCCTGAACCATCGTCTATTGCATTGTTGGCAGCCGGCCTCCTGGGTCTGCTTGCCTATGCGTGGCGGAAACGGAAATGATGATAAGAACAATCCGGGGAGCGGCCCCCCGCCGCTCTCCGGCTTTGCTCTCTTTCTCACGAAAACAAGATCGAGAAAAACGGACCCAATCTTATATAAAGGATTTATTATGATGCATCGAATGGCAGTCTCTTGCTCGTTGGTTGCGCTCAGCATAGTTGTCGTTTCCGCCGGCATCGCGTCGGCCGACGTCATTTCGCAATCGGGCGTTACTTATACCTACGGAGTCGCGCCCAGTGTCGCTTACCCGGATAGCACGGGCAATATGCTGGCCGACGGCACTGTAGCAACGTTAGCCGGCGGATTGGCCAATTGCGTCGGCTGGAATTCCTTTAATGAAAATATCAACCAAGCGACAGTCAACTTTGATCTTGGCCAAAGCTACCTGCTCGATCAGGTACAAGTCAACTACGCGATTGCCGGTTGGGGAAATGTGACAGGTTGGTCGGGATGGACGGTTACCTTGAGCAACAATTCCGACATGAGCAGTCCCGTTTATACTCGCACCTTCAGCAGTAGTGATCTTACGGCATCGGCGAATTGGTTTCAGTGCGAGTGGCAGGCAACCGCCATTGACGGCGATTATTGGGGGCTGCTCAATATCTCGCCCACCCAGAGCGCGCGGTATGTGCAAGTAGCAGGAACATCGCACATGAGCACCGTGGATGTGGGGACCGGACCTTTCCAAGAGGGCTGGGGGATGATTTCCGAAGTCCAGTTCTCTCAAGTGGTCCCGGAACCTTCCTCCATCTTCATGTCGATTGCGGGCATCATCGGTTTGCTTGCCTATGCATGGCGCAAGAGGAAATAGCGACACCAAAACTCCACTCTCTCCCATCTCCCGCAAAGGGAAGCTGGACAGAGGGGAGGCAAACTACAAACACTGCTGTTAATAAAATTTGCGGGAGCTTTTTGGAGAATAATTACCTAAAGCAAAAGTTCCCGAAAAAAACACAAAACTAAGCACACTCCGGGAACTGTTGGTTCCCGGCTATTACCACGCGGCAGTTTTCACGAGCGTTTGAAACTACAACACTTAAAAGGGAGTGAACGTGACGATGATGCGACAACCACGACGCGATTTTCTGAAGAAATCCATGCTCTTTGCCGCAGCGGGCAGCGCGGCGCCGTATTTCTCTTGGACGGAGAAATCGTTCGCCAATAATGCACCGAACGACCGGCCGCGAATCGGCTGCGTCGGCCTAGGCGGCATGGGCACCGGCGACGCCCGCGAACATGCCGGCTTCGGCGACATCTTGGCCGTTTGCGACATCGACTCGCGCCGCGCGGAAACCGCGAAGAATGATCCGGCGATCGGCCGCGGCAAAGCCGATGCCTACACGGATTATCGCAAGATTCTTGAACGCAAAGACATCGACGTCGTGAGCATCTCAACGACCGACCATTGGCACGTGAAGATCGGCATCGAGGCCCTGCAAGCGGGCAAGCATGTTTTCTGCCAAAAACCACTGACTCTGACGCTCGAAGAAAACCAGCTCATTCGCAATGCCTGCAAAAAGTACAAGGATCAGGTGTTCATCGTGGGCACGCAGCGGCGAACGCAGGACACATTGTTCGTCCGCGCCGTCAACATGGTGCAAAAGGGGCTTCTGGGAGACATTAAAAAGATCGTTGTCGGGCTGAACGGTTGCCCAACCGGCGGCCCATTCCCCAAAGTCGCGCCGCCCAAGGAACTCGATTGGAACGTATGGCTGGGCAAGGCGCCTATGACCTACTTCATCGAGCAGCGATGCCACTACAATTT
>CAYWGR010000108.1:0-18692 GCA_964458015.1 uncultured Planctomycetaceae bacterium | reverse complement strand
AACGCCTGAAGATATCTACAACGAGGCTGAGCAGCTGTACCGTCTGCTGGCCAGTCCTGATGGAGGTTTTATTGGCTACGTGGAAGAGTACAGCATAATGGGAATGTCCCGCGACAATTACCATGCATGCGGCGAGGCCTTCCGCCGACTCAAATGTCCGCGTCCGAGGGATGCCGCAGACACATAGTTCTCTCAGCCGGCGTTTGCGAACATGCAATGGCGCCGGGCACAGACAAGTTTACCATCGATTCTCCCTCGCCCGTGCCGGCCGACGCACAGGGCCATAACTATCTACAGTTTCGCATCCGGCGTGCCAAGGAGATGCTGTGGAATACGGCGTTTTCCGTCAAGGAGATCGCGGCATCGCTACAGTTTGAGAATTCGTGCCATTTCTTGAAGCTTTTCAAAAAGAAGACAGGCATGTCGCCCAGCCAATGGCGTCACGGTGCGTCTCCTCCCAAAAAGCAACCGTGCCGAAATCGTGAAGCCAACCGCGGCAACGAGCAAAAATGTTTTGAATAGTTGCCAATAATTCTAAATGACAAGAAGGCCGAGTTGCGGTTGCAGGTCGTACGATAACCCATTGGCATCAAGCATGTTACGGCGACTACCACGCGATCGCAATAGCCTTGGCTTGTAGGGCACCGATAATCTCAGCTCAGAAAATAGACAGGTGCGTTGTCGGCTATGTAGTATAGAAGCAGGGGAATAAAGTCGGCCTCGTAAGTCTTTTCTCTGAATACACTTGCGACTTACAGCCAAATGGCTCCATTTTATTTTGTTACTTATTCCCAACGAGCGTAAATATAGATGATATGAGCAACCAAGATCGCGAAAACCGATTTGCCGAGCAACTCCGTCGCCATCATCGACGGCTCTTTGGCTACATCTATACTCTGTTACGCAATTTTGATGATGCCGAGGATGTGTTTCAGCAGACAAGTTTGACGCTCTGGGAGAAGTTCGATGAGTATCAGCCCGGGACAAGTTTTGCGGCCTGGGCTTGCACCATTGCCCGTTTCAAGTCGCTCAACTTCCTCACGCAGCATCATCGCTATCAAGCACACTTCTCGGAAGCCTTCCAGTTGCGTCTTGCCGTCATTCAGGCAGCAATCCCCGAGGAGGAATTCGATTTACGTGCTGCGACACTGGAAGACTGTGTAGAGAAGCTTCCCCCCAACCAGCAGAAACTGGTTCGGTGTTGTTTTGGCGGCATGCAAACAGTGGGTGATCTTGCCCGGGAGTTGGGGCGAACCACGCACAGCCTTTATAGCTCCTTGCGCAATATCCGAAAGAAGTTGCTCGACTGCGTTGATCAAGCTGTTGTTGAGAGGAACGAGAGATGAGTCGACTCGACAACAATATCTCTGCGGATGTTCAAGCCTTGCTACTATCAGCTTGCGAAGAAGACGTTTCGCAAGAGCAATTGACACAGTTAGAGTTGGCATTGTCTGAAGAACGCACCGCACGCCTACTGTTGGACTGCATGCAGCTTGACGTGGATTTGCGAGCAATCGTACACGGGCAACGTGCTTTGGAGAAGTCGCTTGAGTTAGTCGGCATAATCCCAGCAACTTCGGCCCAACCACCTGTGCCGGAATTGTGGGTCGATACGGAACATCCGGCCGCTCCCACCTTTTTTGCCGCTGCATTCCATGGCACGATTGGCTATTTCTCGCAGGAAATTCCTTTTTCGCTTCTCATTGCAACTGTAGTGACAGGTCTCGGGCTGTTGGTTGGCTCGCTGGTTCACGTGTCCCATCTTGGACAGCGTGAACAGATTGTGAAAACCTTTCTGTCACCGATGCCGACAGTTGTTGACCAGAAAACGGAAATAATCGGCCGAATTACCGGCATGGTCGATTGCCGCTGGGCAGATTTACAGACAGAAACTTTCAACGGCGCGAATGTGCTATTGGGCCGCAGGTATGCTCTCCGTTCCGGCCTGATAGAAATCACCTACGACACCGGCGCCAAGGTGATTCTGCAAGGCCCCGTCACCTACGAAGTGGAATCCGCCGCTAGCGGCTATCTCTCCATTGGCAAGCTGACAGCAAAGCTTGAAAAGAAGTCCGAAACTGCAAATCCGAAATCAGAAATCAGAAATCAGAAATTGTTTACCGTAAAAACTCCCACCGCCACCGTGACCGACCTGGGCACCGAATTCGGCGTCGAGGTTAATCGAGACAGGGAGGTTGTAACGCACGTATTCGCCGGCAAGGTCCGTTTGACGATGGGTGAGGGCCAAAGCGGCATGGGCCAAGAACAAGTAATCAGTGCCGGTCATACGGTATGTGTTGGCGTCAACGGTCCGATTGCCACCATAAAAAACGCCACTGCTGACGGCGAAAAGCGTTTCATTCGCGCGATGCCGCGGCCCGAGCACGGCAGCCGGCCGGACATCTATGCTCATCGCGTGCTCTCGATGCAGCCGGCTCTTTACTACCGCATGGACCAGCCGAAGAGGGAGAGTGACCGCAACGTGGTGTTCGATTCCGCTCCCGGCGGCCATCATGGCGAACTGCATTCCGCCAAGGAGTATGAGTTTGAAGTTCCCTATAAGCAAGGCCATTACGGTGATTCGCTGTGCTTGTTGAAGCCGCCTATTGTCCGTTATGTAATTGTGCCCGATTATCCCAAGGCTGCCAAAGGGCAACTAACCGTAGCGGCGTATGTTTTTGCAGAGAGCCGACCCGAGAGAGCAACGATTGCCTCGAATTGGACCACGAAACTTGGAGGCCAGTTCTGCTTTGGATTGCATGACTTGGACGGCGATCTGTCTGTCATTCTGCGAAGCAGCAACGGATCGGACGTGATGCTTCGTGAGGGAGTTGCGAAGCCACTGCCCTTGTACCAGTGGCAACACGTGGCCTTTGTGGCCGACGGCTCGACTGCGCGTCTGTACCGCAATGGCGTGGAAGTGGCATCGCAACCCTGCGCAGGCATTCTTCAGCAAAACGATGTGCGCCGTTTAGCCATTGGCTGTAGGGCCGACGAATCGATGTTGTGCAAGCCCACTTCCATCATGGGCTCTACGGCTTGCACGATTTACGGTAATCAGGCTGTGGAAAACTTGATCGACGGCAGTGCAACCGCCGCTGACATCGGCACGACCAACAAGTTAGGCGGGGAATACGCCTACGACGGCGATCACAATGGCGTCAGGCTCCGTTCGCCGGCTTACGTCAGCATGGATTTTGGCGCTGCCAAGAAATTCAACCTTCTAGCGTACAGCCAGCGGCCGGGCAGTCCAAGCACCGACTCGGTAGATACGATCAAATTATGGTTTAGCGGCGAGCCTTTTTCGCTGGCGGATCCGGGGCGATCGCCCGATGAGACTCTGCCTATCACCGAGTTATCCCAGAAACTAACAAAATATGAATTAACAAGCACTCACACTGCCCAATACGTTTTAGCGCAACTTCACATGAAGGAAGGCGTGGATGGTTATGTGGGCGGCACGGAATTATTGTTGGGATGCACGGCAGTGACTCAGTCGGTTACGCCCCTTTGTTTCTGGCATGGCCGACTTGATGAGGTCGTGGTGTTCAACCGTGCCTTGACGGCGGAACAAGTGTGGAAGTTGTTTGCGGTGAGCGGCAAGTCTCGACAAGAGTCCCTGCCGCATACAGGTTTGTCGGAGCAAGATGCACGTGGACTTTCCGGCCAACGCCCGGAAAGGAGGCAATAATTTTTGGCAGCGTTGGTTATGCAATCTGCCGTGGCGGCAGTAAATCCCACTTGAAGTAGTATTGCAATTTGTTTCATTCTTTCCATTTAGGAGGTGTGCGATGAAGCGTTTTTCCGTTGTGGTCATGTTTGTGTTGGGCATCGCAGTCGTTTCCGAGTTGGCGCGGGCCGATTCCATATCACTTTACAAGCCCACTTCGTTCTCGGCATCCAGTGATTCCAGCGGCCTTACTGTGGACGGCTTGTTTGATGGCAGTGTAACGGTCGCCGACATCGGCACATCAGACAATGTCGGAGGCCAGTATGCATGCAATGGAAACAGTGGCGATATGAGCCCAACGGTTTCAATGGACTTTGGTTCGTCCCACACGTTCACTACCATGGTGTACTGCCAGCGAGCATCGTTTTGGTACGAAGCAGGGCAACATCTGTATACGGACTGGGTGGACAGCATCGATCTTTGGTTTGGCGACTCAGCCTTTACCGCGAGCTATCCGGCGACCATTCCGAATCGCGCGACGGACGAGACTCTGATCATTAGTCAAGCGGATGGACTCGTTCAGTATGATTTCACCGGTTCACACACAGGGCAGTACGTTTTGGCAAGATTGAATTCGTCGGACGCTGCGGGGTCAGCTAATCCTGGCGGGCGCGAATTATTGTTAGGTAGTACAGTTCCCGAGCCATCAATGATTATACTGTTATCGTGTGGGCTATTTAGCCTGCTGGCCTACGCTTGGCGGAAGCGGAAGTAGAATGTTGGATCTTGGATGGTGGATAGTGGATGTAGCAGACATGCTGCCATGTCGCTATCCGCCATTCCAATGATTTTATTCCATGCAAGGTGACATTATGCGCGTAAACCAACCATCCACCATCCCGAAATTTGCATTTACCTTGGTGGAGCTTCTGGTCGTCATCACGATCATCGGCATACTGATTTCATTGTTACTTCCGGCAGTGCAATCGGCACGTGAGGCGGCACGGCGGCTGCAATGCGGAAACAACTTGAAGCAACTCGGCGTGGCTCTGCACGGATATCACACGACGCATGGATGCTTTCCGCCGGCCGGGATTGCCTATGGCTGGTGCGGAAATCCACAGTACGGCGATAAAACGATTCATAACGTCAGCGGCCTGTTGATGCTTCTGCCCTACTTGGAACAGATGCCTTTGTATGACTCGTATAACCAAAAACAGTGTGCTTGCACCTTGATGACCGGTGCACCTTCCGGCGGCGGAGCTTCGACGGGGACACTGGCCGGCGATCCGGTCGCCAGCGGCAATGCACAGGTAGTCTCGACGCGATTATCCGTATTTAGTTGCCCTTCCGATAGCGGTGAACCCTATATTGAGGACGGCGCTCAGTATTACAGCGTCAAGCCAGGCAGCGGTTTTAAGGGCGCTAAGACTAACTACGATTTTTGTGCGAATTATGCCGGGTGGTCGGAATGCAACTACTGGTCGCGGGCAAGTGTTGGCACCCGGCGGATGTTTGGAGAGAATAGCAGTTGTCAAGTTGCCACCGTGCGGGATGGCGCCTCAAACACTATCGCAATGGCCGAAACGCTTTATGACGTGTGGAACGGGATATGTCCCGCCTGGGGGTATCGGGCATGGGTGATGGTGGGCATTGATGTCGGCGCCTTCGGCATCAACGACTGGTGGATGCAGCACAGCGGCGCGACGCCGGGACGTCTGGGAAATTGGGCCTCGATGGGCAGCTTGCATCCGGGCGGCGCACACGTCATGTTGGCCGACGGCTCGATCCACTTTTTGAACGAAAACACGGACAGTGTCATTCTCGAACGGATGTCGGCCATGGCCGATGGAGAAGTCGTCACGATCCCTTAAGTCCCAAGGAATCCCTTTCATGCGAAATTGTGCCGTACATCTTGAGTGGTTGTGTTTAGTCGTCCTGATAGTCGGATGCAGTAGAAATGATTCAAATATGCCAAAGCTGGCGACAGTCGACGGTACTATAACGTTAAATGGAAAACCACTTTCCGGTGCGACGGTGTCCTTTGTTCCGACGGGGTCTACTCGCGGCACGGGCGCTAATGGCTATTCCGACAAGGCTGGTAAATATGAATTAAAGACAAGATCCGGCGATAAAGGAGCAACGCCAGGCGAATATCGTATTGTCGTTACCAAGATGGTCATGCCCGACGGCTCTGACCTCTCCCTAGACTCCACGGTTGCTCCGATCAACTCACCGGCCAAGCAGATATTGCCCGCCAAGTATAGCATGAGAGACAAAACGATTTTAAGAGCCACGGTTGGCGATCGTGCCAGTATTATCGACTTTCCGCTTTCCTACCAGCCATAAATCACTCCACAGTGAATCGCCTCACTACTTGATTCGGTCGTTGCCGATGTGAGGCTCTCGATATCATTATTGCGTTCCTATTATCCCTCACAAGGGAGTTGTTTTGTATGAGGTTTCCACATTCAGTTGTAACAGCGGGCAGTCTCTGGATGAGTGTCGTGGCATGCAGTCTGACACTGGCGCCGAGATCGGCGGTAAGTTCACATGTTACGATTCGTGAAGACAATTGCTTTTGAGTTTTGCATTGCCACGATCATGGGAGCCCCTGGTGCAACTCGGATTAGGCTGGATTCCTATCATAATCCCAAATTTGGAACTACTGACTTTTTATAGGAGAGATTTGTGCAAGTAACATTGTTCCGGAGCATTATTGGAATTATAGGCATGTTGCTGTATTGTGGTATTGAACTGTTGGCTTCGGATATCACTTTGAGTTCTGATGGTAATACTTCCTATAGCATTGTAGTGGCGCAATCGCCAATCCTCGCAGAGGTTACCGCGGCAAACGAACTGGTCAAGTATCTGAAGGCGGCAACTGGCGCGGAGTTCAAAATCGTGGAGGAAAGTAAAATCCCAGCCGGCAGCAAGGCCGTCTATGTGGGGCAGACGAATTACGCCGCGACCCATGGCATTGATTTCAGTAAACTGGGCCAAGAGGAATGGGTGATAAGGACAACGATCGATGGCAGTCTGATTCTTGGCGGTGGTCGGCCGCGCGGAACGCTCTACGCGGTCTACGAGTTTCTTGAAAACAATATCGGTTGCCATTGGTTGGATGAGAACAATGAAGTAATCCCCACCGTTTCTCGGCTGACAATTCCGGCATTGAATATTCAAAACCATCCCTATTTCCGCAATCGCCAGATTTTCGACCTGCTTGACTGGTATCCGCGATCCTGGGTTTTTAAGGCTAGAAATAAGGGAACGACCTACGTTCAAGCCGATTATGGATGGTCCTTTAAAATTGGGCGACCATGCCAGCATCACACCTTTTATAGCTACACCCAGTCATGGCCAAAGACATCGAGCGAACTGTATTCTTTGAATCTTGAAGGGAAACGCTTGATTGCGACAAGCGGTGAAGGACCGGGACAAATATGCATGACCCACCCCGAGGCAAGGCTTCGCGTCCTGTCTGCCCTGAAGGAGTTTATCGCGCAGGATCGCAGGGAGGCGGCGACTGCCGGATATCCGGCTCCTACGGTCTACGACCTCAGCCATAATGACAACCATGACTATTGCGTTTGCGACAAATGCAAAAGGCTGGCGGAGCGGGAGGGTTCGCCCAGCGGCCCGCTTCTGGATTTCATCAATGACATTGCCGTGAACATTAAGAAAGAGTACCCCGACATTTGCATCCGCACTTTTGCTTATGGCTATTCCATCAAACCGCCCAAGCATATCACACCGGTAGACAATGTAATCATTCATATGGCGATTGGGGGATACGGTTACAATGGAGGAGTTCGCGACGACATGCGGGAACTGACGAATCCTGACAATAAGTGGTGTCGCGATTTGATCGAAAGCTGGGGCGCAAAAGCAGCCAATGTGGCAATCTGGGACTACTGGATTATGTATCCTCCGGATTCGGAGCCTTATGTGAACATAAGCAGGCTTCAGCCCGACATGGCATTTTATAAGGCACGAAATGTCAAAGACTATTTTGCCGAATGCGAAAATTCCAACTATATCAGTTTCTTCGGATTGAAACGCTATCTCGGTTATAAGCTGCTGCAGAATCCCGATCGGCTGGCCCAGCCTGTAATCGATGAATTTATGAACGGCTTTTATGGAAAAGCGGCCCCCACGATGAAAGAACTGCTTGCGTACATGGAAAAACGGCAAAATGAAAACAAAGAGCCAATCGGACTAGTGGACGTCTCGGTGCGTCCCTATCTGGATTTGAATTATTTCAAGACAACGCTGGGGCTGCTTGATCGTGCGGAAACGCTTGTCGATGGCGATGCGAAACGCACCGCCAACATTCGCCGCGAACGAATTCCGATTCTCGCCGGCCTGTTGATGCGATGGCGCAATCTGGATGGCGTGGGGAAACAGTTTGACGGATCCAAGCTGATCCAACAATTTAGCGAGGAATCGCTCGCCGCAATCGACTATTACTTTCCCGATCCGGACACCCAGACATTCCGCAAGGAAAGTCTTTCCAACCGGGAGAACGCCGTTAGGCGATTTGAAAACAATATCCTTGCGATCGAACCTCCGTCCGAGTTCAAAGATCGGCGTATCGTCGATCTGCCGTGGGCCAGTTTCCGAAGGGATAAGAACCGAGCCAAAATCGTTGAAGACCCGGAAGCCATTGGCGGAAAAGCGATCGCCTTGGGCAAGGAGGCACCGGACAGGACCCAAAACGGTTCCACCCGTTTTGAAATTTATGACTGGAAAGAGAAGAAAGTGCTCTGCGCCAAGGAGGTGAAGACCATCGACATCCCCCAAGATGAGAAATATCACTTGCTGAAAATCGGACGCGTGAATTTCGTCGATGTCAAGAATGATTTGAATGCGCGTTACTATTCAAGCGCCTATTTCCATGGAACCAATACCAAGGAAATCAACTGTGATTTAACCAGGATTTTCCCGCCGGGATCCAGTTATGACGCATATATGTCGGTGAAGTTTCAAGGGCCGGATTATGTGCCGGGATCCGCCAAGGAAAGCAGCATCATGGTGGAACGTATCGTTTTTGTGGAGCCACGGTAGTTTTGAACTATATCATTGACTCGGAGTATATGATGTAGATCATTAAGATCTGTATCAATCCACGATTCACAATACATTGGGATTAACAAAACCATGTCTATTTCAGCCTCGTTCCTCTTCCTCCTCGTCAGTGCGGCCGGCGCAGTATCCGATCAGGACCAGCCAACGGCTCCGGGCGTCGCGGCCCGACTGGCGGAGGCCCAGTCCCGTTTCCAACTTGGCACGGAGTTCTTTATCAACCGCACGGAGACGCAAGAGAGCATTCAACGGCACTTTCAGTTGATGAAGGAACACGGGCTGACCCTGGCTCGGGTATTCTTTATCTGGGACGACCTGGAGCGGGTGCCGGGCCAATGGGATTTTCATGTCTACGACTGGGTCTATGATGCGGCGGCGGCAAATGGCATCAAGATCGTCGCGACCCTTTGCGCCGAAGACCCGCCGGGCTGGGTTGCACAAACGCCCTTCTATCATAGTCGAACAAACCTCAACGAGCCGGAACGTCGCAAGCACGCCGCGGTTTACATCGAAAAAGTCGCGGGACGTTATCGAAGCCATCCCGCGCAGGGCTGTTGGCTTCTGATGAACGAGCCGGGATTGCCGGAGTATTTCACGCCGGCCTCGATGGCACGATTCGGCGAGTGGCTGAAGCGGAAATACGGCTCGGTCGAGCAATTGAATAAGCGTTGGTTCCGCCCGATTCAGAGCTTCGCGGAATTGCCGTCTGGGCCGGTGTGGGGAGACAGCGGCTGGTCGGATTATGTGGCCTACCTCGATTGGAAAGAGTTCAATATCCAGAACTTGTGCGATCAACTCGAATGGATCGGCCAGCAGGTGAAGAAAATCGATCCGACGCATCCTACGCATATCAATCCGGCAGGGCTTCTGAGCAATCTAGCGACTCTCGGCCGAGATTTTTGGAAAGAAGCGAAGACGTCCGATTTCGTCGGCGCGTCGATTCATCCGGCATGGCATTTCGAGGATTTTCGCCGGGAAGATTTCGGTTTTGCATTCGGTTGCACTCTCGATGTGTTGCGAAGCATCAGCAAGACGCGGCCCTGGTGGGTAACGGAGTTGCAGGGCGGCCCCACCATCCATACGGGCAGTATTGCGATGAATCCGACGCCGTACGAATACACCCGCTGGCTATGGGACACCATCGGAGCCGGAGCCAGGGGGACGATCTTTTGGTCTTGGCATCCGCGCACTCAAGGACGCGAGGGGGGCGAGTGGGGATTGATTGCCATGGACGGAACGCCATCGAATCGGCTGAAAGCTGTTCGGGCATTTGCGGAAACCGTGCGACGCAACCCCGCGATTGAGTGCGCCGTACCGCAGCCTTCGAACGTCGCTATCCTTTACAATCGCGAGACGCTGCTGATCAACGATCTTGAGGGACATCGAAAAGATGCGTTGCTATCGCTCTGGGGCTGCCATCGCGCATTACAGGCAAGCCACATCCCGGCCGACTTTTTGGATATTGACGAACTCCGAAGCGGAGCCGCCGCCCGTTATGACGTGCTGTATTTACCCCACTGCTATGCCATGGACCGGCAAGTAGCGGCTGCCATTCGCCGTTACGTGGAACAGGGCGGAACGGTTTGGGCCGACGGACTACTCGGATGGAAAGACGAGTGCGGCAATGTTGCGTCGAAGGCGCCTGGTGAATTGACCGATGTTTTCGGCTTTCAGTTGCACGATATCGCCCCCGTTGAAGCCCCCTTCTCATTGTCCGAGAAAGGCGACAAAGGCGGCGAACTGTGGAGACTACGTTTAACCCTCCTCGACGCGGATGTTTTACTCCATGCTCCCGATAAGCAGCCTATTGCCACGCGAAAGCGATTTGGCAAAGGCGAGGCCATTTATTTTGCAACAGCCTTGTCGTTGGGCTACTTCCGACGATCGGATCCGGGAGCCAGGCAATGGATTTCAGCCCAGGCACGCACTGCCAGTTCTCGGCTGCCCGTGCAAGTGAAATCAGGATCGGAGCGAATCGTGTTTCGGGGCATGGTTGCGTCTGATAAACGTATTGCCATTCTGACCAATTGGGGCAACGACGATGAAGTAACCGTTGGCTTTCAAGGAAACTTTGGAAGCGTCGTTGATATTTTGTCGGGAGCGGCCGTTAAGACGAAATTTGAAGACAACAACACGCTGGTTACATTACATTTGGCAAAGGATTCCGCGGCGGTTCTCTTAGCACAATAAAACGGAACAACTGCCGTGGTTATGACTCGGAAGAAAGACTAAACGAGCGTTTCTAGGAGAGAAATTATGGTATCGAAAAAATGGATCCTTGCAGCTTGGATTTGCCTAATCCTATTCACCTGGTTAGATAGCTACTCTGCTGCCGAAATCAGTTTGCCAGTAGGCGGTGCGCCTGCGCCGGTTGTGGATCGGCATTTTCCCGACCGTTTGCATGAGTTCGTTTGGCGCAACTGGAACTTGGTCGAGCCGGCAAAGCTGGCGAAGGTCGTCGGGGAGTCGGAACAGGACATCGTGACAATTGCCGATTCGATGGGCTTGCCGCCGGCCACGGCCATTCCGAAAGAGCAAAAGTCGCGCGGGTATATCACGGTCATTCGCCGCAATTGGCATTTGTTGCCTTACGACCAGTTGCTGGAGCTTCTCGACATGACGCCCGAGCGTTTGGCGTTCACTCTGCGTGATGATGATGGCGTTTGGGGTAAACTTGGATATCTAAAACCCAAATGCGAACCTTTACGATACGCTCCACCGAATGAGGCGGCCAAACGCCGGACCGCGGAGATCAAACGCATAGTCAGCGAAGTTTTCGGCGACGAAATGAGGCGTCCGGCCGCGCCACGGTTTGAGTTCGTGCAACAACTAAGCGATCCGCTGCCTTCGTTCTCCTCGTCACGGCCCAAGAATGATCAGTTGCGTTTTATCTACTCCTATTTCTCGTTGTTTGGCGATCCGCTTTTGAATCCTAAGCTGGATCCCTATCCTGATGGATTGCTACAGCGTCTATCGTCGTTGGGGATTAATGGTGTGTGGCTGCATGTTCTCTTGCGTGACATGGCGCCGGGCGGCGATGCCTTCCCCGAGTTTGGCGTCGGCCATGAGCAGCGACTGGCCACTCTTCGATTTCTCGTAGCGCGGGCCAAGAAATGCGGCATCGGCGTATACCTTTACATGGATGAGCCGAGAGCAATGCCTCCAGACGATGCCCGATTCCGCTCCTTTTTTCAGGCCCCAGGGCGAGCGGAGATGGCCGGCGCTCGGAGCGGCGAGTATATCGCGATGTGTACCTCGCATCCGACGGTGCGCAAGTGGATGAGCGACTCTCTTGCGCACATTTTTCGCGAAGTTCCGGATTTGGCCGGTGTGTTCACGATCACCGCCTCGGAAGGCCTGACAAACTGCGCCTCGCATGGAAACAAAAAAACGTGCCCTCGCTGCAAAGACCGCACGGATGCCGACATCATCGCCGAGGTCAACCGCGTGATCGCCGAGGGGGTGCATCGCAGCAATCCTAGGGCCAACGTGTTGGCATGGGACTGGGGGTGGGCAGGCAACGGCGACGCGTCGGAGGTCATCGCGCAGTTGCCCAAATCGGTTTGGCTGATGTCGGTGAGCGAATGGGCAATCCCACTTGACCGAGGCGGCGTGAAGACAGCACTCGGCGAGTATGCTCTATCTGCCGGCGGCCCCGGTCCTCGCGCGACACATCACTGGGAGCAAGCCAAGAAAGCCGGCCTGAAAACGGCGGCCAAGGTGCAGTTGAACAATTCGTGGGAGCTGTCCTCCGTACCCTATCTGCCGGTGATGGATCTTGTGGCCGAGCACTGTCGCAACTTGGCATCGGCAAACGTCGACGGAATGATGCTGAGTTGGAGTCTTGGCGGGTATCCCTCGCCAAATCTGGAGATTGCGGCTCGTTTCCGTGCTGCGCCGACACCCAGCGCCGACGAGGTGCTGGAGGCCGTCGCCGTCGAACATTATGGAGCCGAGGGCGCCCCGCTGGCACGCAAGGCCTGGACGGCCTTTAGTAAGGCGTTTCGTGAATATCCGTTTAACATCGGGGTCGTCTATTTCTGCCCCGTCCAGATGGGCCCGGCAAATCCGCTCTATCTCGAAAAGACCGGCTATCAAGCGGCCATAACAGGGATTCCCTATGATGATTTGACGACGTGGCGCGGCCCGTATCCACCAGAGGTGTTTGCCTCACAGTTCGAGAAGATTGCCGAGGGATGGCGGTCCGGTATTCCGTTGTTGGAGGCAGCCGTGGAAAAGGCGTCACCGCTTCGTCGCGACGAGGCCCAAGCGGAATTGAGATTTGCGGAAGCAGCGTATACGCATTTTCTGTCGGTGGCCAACCAGACGCGATTTGTGATGGCGCGTGACGCGCTGGCCGATCCCAAGAGCGAACTCACCGCCGAACAGCGGGCTAAACTACGCATCGACATTCGGCGCTGTTTGAAATCTGAAATCACGTTGGCCCGGCGGCTATTTACGCTGGCTCAGCAAGATTCGCGGATTGGTTTTGAAGCAGCGAACCATTACTTCTACGTGCCGCTGGACTTGGCCGAGAAAGTGATCAACTGCCGATGGTTGCTGTCGCATTATGGGGACTGATGAATTCGAACGGCTGTTAACTCAGTACGTTTTTCAAGGAAACAATCATGATACGACAAGTGATTTTTTGGGCATTTCTATTCTTTGCTTCCTCGTTGAATCTCCGGGGAGCCGAGGTAGAAACAACCGCTCCCGGGAGTCGCATCGCCCCATTCACGCCAGCTCCAGCGGATCTTGCCGACCGCGCCAGGCGAGATCCACGAGTGCGCGACTATATTACGCCCAAGCGAATCGTCTGGCTATCGCCCGACGATAAACAGGCTGTGATCGAGCATTCCGAGACCCTACTGAACCTTGGCGATGGACAGGTAACTCTGGAAACGCCGATTGTCTGCACGCTTCGGAACAAGGGCAAGGCACCGGCCTTGTTGTTGGATTTCGGCCGCGAACTTCATGGCGGAGTGCAGATCATGGTTTCGGCCACATCAGAAAACCGCGCAGTCCGCGTACGAGTGCGTTTCGGCGAGTCGGTCAGTGAGGCCATGAGCGAACTCGGCGGGCCAAAGAACACCACCAACGACCATGCCGTTCGCGACCAGACTTGTTTGATCCCTTGGCTCGGAACACATGAAATCGGCAACACCGGATTCCGTTTTGTTCGTATTGATCTGGTCGATCCAGATAGCGTCGTCGTGCTGAAAGCGGTCCGGGCGGTTTTCATCTACCGCGACCTATCCTATAAGGGCTCCTTCCGTTGCAGCGATGAACGTCTGAATCGCATCTGGCAGACTGGCGCCTATACAGTTCACCTGAACATGCAAGATTACCTCTGGGATGGCATCAAGCGCGACCGCCTGGTATGGCTTGGCGACATGCATCCCGAGACCATGACCATCTCTTCCGTCTTTGGAAACGTGGACGTCGTGCCGGCCAGTCTCGATTTGATTCGTGACCATACTCCACTGCCGGGATGGATGCACACGATTAGCTCCTACTCGATGTGGTGGGTGTTGATTCAGCAAAGTTGGTATCAACACCACGGCGATCTCGCCTATCTGCAGCGTCAGAAGCCTTATCTAACGGGCTTGCTTCTTCAGTTGATGAACCATATTGGCCCGGACAACGCCGAAACACTCCCTGGGCCCGTGATGCGGTTTCTTGATTGGCCGTCGTCGGGAAACGAAAAGGCCATCCATGCCGGCTTGCACTCGCTTCTGATTCTAAGCTTGCAAGCTGGTGATGAACTTTGCGGAGTGTTGAACGATCCCGAGATGCAAATGAAATGCCGCGACGCAGTTGCCCGGTTGAAAAAACACGTTCCCGATCCTGGCAACAGCAAGCAGGCCGCCGCGCTCATGACATTGGCCGGCCTGGGTGATGCAGCCACGTTGAACCGCAACGTAATGGCCGTCGATGGAGCTAAGCGATTGTCAACCTTCTATGGCTACTATGTGCTCCAGGCACGGGCTAAGGCGGGCGATTATCAAGGCTGCTTGGATTGCATCCGGGCCTACTGGGGCGGAATGCTCGACCTCGGCGCAACCACGTTTTGGGAAGATTTCGACCTGGATTGGACGGTCAACGCATCGCGGATCGATGAACTTGTTCCTGTCGGCAAAAAGGACATTCACGGTGACTTCGGCAACCACTGTTACAAAGGTTTTCGCCATAGCCTGTGCCATGGCTGGGCATCCGGCCCGACCGCATGGCTGAGCGAACATGTTTTGGGCGTCCAAATCGTTGAGCCGGGCTGCAAAACGCTGAAAATCAAGCCGCATCTGGGCGATCTCGATTGGGCCGAAGGGAGTTTTCCGACTCCGCAAGGCGCTCTTCGCATTCGCCATGAAAAACGACCCGACGGCAGCGTGCGAACCACAATAAACGCTCCGCCAGGCATCCAGATCATTGAGTAAAGGAAACTGCCGGACAATCGGCATGGTCAAAACATCGGATACGTCACATTCCCCATTTTTCAAGAGAGAAAACAACGATGAAACTCAAGCATTTTACTTTAACGGCCATAGGCATTTGGTTTGGCGTTTGCGCAACGACCTTTGCCGGAGACATCATGACGCCGCTCGATTTGCGCCAAGTTAAAGTTGGCGGCGAAATCGGCCGGCGGATCGACTTGACCATCGAGAAGAATTTGTTTGCCCTGGATATTGAAAAGGATTTCCTAGCGCCGTTTCGAGACAAAAAATCCGGACGGAACACGTATATTGGCCTAGGAAAAACGATCGACGCGGCGGTCCGTTTCGCCGCCTATACGAAAGACGCCAAGGTCGTGGCCTTAAAGAATCACCTCATTGAGGAGGTGCTCAAAACGCAGGAGCCGGACGGATACATCGGCGCGATGGCGCCCCAGGCAAGGATGAACCAGGTGTGGGACACCCACGAAATGGGTTATATCATTTATGGACTCGCAAGCGATCACCATTATTTTGGTGAAAAGAAGTCGCTCGAAGCGGCGCGCAAATTGGCCGACTACTTTTTGAAACATTGGCCCGAGTTGCCGCGCGATTGGCCCTTGGAAAAGGGCATCGGCGTCACGCACCTGATGGGGCTGACCGCTTTTGAGCGTAATTTCATGTGGCTATATCATGAGACAAGCGATCAACGCTACTTAGACTTTTGCGTGAAGGAACGTGCGCTGCCGACGTGGAATCTGGACATCGTCATCGGACGCCGCAACTTGTGCGAGGGGCACGTCTACACATACATCTCCCGCTGCCTGGCCCAACTCGATTTGTACCATTTGCAACCGCAGGAAAGCCTGTTGACCTGCACCCGCCGGGCCATCGATTTCATGATGAAAAACGACGGTGTGACTCTTAATGGCGCCGTGGGACAATGCGAAGTGTGGACCGATGACCAGGATGTTCGCAATCATCTTGGCGAAACATGCGCCACGGCCTATCAACTGCGGCTCTACGACACCTTGCTGCGGATGGAAGGGAATTCGTTCTACGGCGACATCATGGAACGGACGATCTACAATGCCCTGTTCGCCTCGCAATCGCCCGACGGGCGGAAGGTTCGCTATTATGTGCCTATGGAAGGCGACCGCGTCTACTGGCCCTACGACACCTATTGTTGCCCTGGCAACTTCCGCCGGATCATCGCGGAATTGCCGACAATGGCCTATTACCGCACTGGGGCCGGATTGGCGGTGAACCTCTATACTCCGTCGGAAACAACCGTCGATCTCAACGGCGGCATTTCGTTGAAAGTCCGGCAGGAAACCGACTATCCGAGTTCGGGACACGTCACGTTGCATCTCGATCCGTCACAGCCCGCAAAGTTCCCATTGAAGTTGAGAATTCCACGTTGGTGTCCGAATGCCGCGCTGTCGATCAATGGGCAGCCGTGGAAAGAGCCTATTGCCTCGGGCAATTTCCTCACCTTGGAACGCGAATGGAGAGCGGGCGACCAGGTGACGCTCGATATGCCCATGTCGTGGCGGTTGGTGCTTGGACGCAAACGCCAATCGGGACGCGCCGCATTAATGCGAGGCCCGTTGGTGTATTGTGTCAATCCGGCGCAGAACGAGATTCTCAAGACTAAGGACGGTGCCGATTTGAGCTTTTTATTGATGCTTGATCCAAGTTCCCTGAAAGACGTGCCGGGCGGCGATGCCACGGTTCGGCCCGGGGGCACCGCCTGCCAAGCCAAGTTCTGCACGGAACCCTCGGAAGTCACCCTCTGCGGCACGGGACTCGTGCATCTGAAATTGACGGAATTTCCGGACGCCGATGGCAAGTGCGTTTACTTCCGCCTTCCCGATATGAGCGCAGCGGTTCCGGATGAACTCATCCAGGGTAAGAAATAGGCTCAACCTTCCATGAAAAGCAAAATGTACTCAAAAACAATAACGGCCGCATTTCTCCTGCTGAGCTTCTGCTGGAACCTAAACACAGCCCCGGCGCAGGAATTGCCGGTGAACATGGCTCCTTCCATGGCGAAACCAGCCGGAAAGCCTGTTCCACGCGAACCCGTCTGCGAGTTGGGTAAGGACGCAGTCACCCTTTCCAACGCTACGCTTCGTTGCATGTTTTCCACTGCTAACAAGCGGCTCACGCTACGTTCCCTTTACAACGAGTTCACGACCTGCGAAATGCTGCTTCAGCCAGGGCTGTCGGCGATCTTTGTCGTGGAAGCCAATGGGAAACGCCTCCTGGGCAGTCGCGACTTTGACTTGAAGTCGATTTCCCATGGAAACAATGGCTTCGAAGCGATCCTCGATAATTCCGAGTTCGGGATGCAGGTTATCCTGCGGACCTCGATCGACACCGAGGGCCTGCGTCTCTCCTCCAAATTTGAGAACTGCGGTGTGAAGGCACTCGACTTCAAGGTTGCATTTCCTTGCATCGGCGGCTTGAAGCTTTCGGATAAGATCGACGACGACTATTACTACTTCCCCGGGGCCGGCGCCGGATAAACCATACTACCAACAAAAATCCAAAAATCAAATCTTCACTCATCATCACAACCACAAAAACACCCACCAGCAATGTCGCCAACAGTTTCTTCATCGGTCTTCCTTCCTCGTTTGCGTCCTGGAACTCATCTGCACCGGACAGGGTTTTACTCCGGACGTAGTGCCAAATCTTAGCACGGCGTCGCGCATTTTCCAAGTGTTTTCGCGGTATTCGCAGGCGCCCTGGCGCGGAGCGGTCCGTCCGGATGCCGGGCGCGGTGTAACGCCGGCCTCGTGCGGATTGTACTGTAGCCGGCTTCAGTGAACGGTGCGCGAACGCGACGGAACCGGCATTCCCGCCGGGGGCGCGGCCCGAAAAACGCCGTGTCCGGCGGTTTCCCATAGGCCGTTTGGCATTCGAGCGGGGTGTCATGCCCGAATCGTCGGTGGAAGGAGGCGCGCTGACAATTCCGGCCCAGCCCGTGCGGTGACGCGCGACGGACCGGCCTCGTGCACGTCTTGACGGCATGACACTCCCCCGAATGCCCACAGAAAATTCAGGGCTCCCAACGAGGCTCATTCGGCTGCGGCACAGAACACGTCGCGTGAAATTCAACCCAGGCCCACTGCACGCAACCGTGGCCGGGCCGAATGAGCCTCTTGCCTGTTTCAGCGCCACGGAGCGGCGCCGGAATCTTCCCTGCACTGCGCCGCCAGCACGGCGTTGATGCGCTCCGCGATCTCCCGGCAATCGCCGGCGGTATACCACTGATTGAGATTCACGTTGATCATGCGGTCGAACAAGTCGTCGGCCACCGGGCAGTCGCCGCGGGCGTAGCGGATGTTCCCTCCGGCCTCCCGGTACCGCGGGCAATGCAGCGGGCAGCCGGGCCCGTCGGCATTCGACTTGAGCGTCACGCCGAACATGGAATGGTAGATGTGCCAGTCGGGAGGCGCGTTTGGGCCGCGCATGCCCGCGTCCAGCCGGGCCGCCTT
>CAYWGR010000107.1:0-18779 GCA_964458015.1 uncultured Planctomycetaceae bacterium | reverse complement strand
GCCAACCGCTTGATGGTCGGCACGTCGATCGGGCTGGCAAACATCGGGATATTGTACAATGTCACGTCGATCGGGCTGTTCAAGGCGATTTCACGGAAATAGGCATAGACCGATTCGGGCGAGAGTTTGTAGTAGAACGGCGAGACAATGGCCACGGCACGGGCGCCGTAGCCTGCATAGGTTTCACATGCCCGCAAAGTCTCGCGGACGTTGGCCTCGGCGGCGCCGGCCAACACGGGAACACGTCCGGCGGCTTGTTCGCACACGATTTTTACGATCCGTTGCCGCTCCTCGACGGTGAATCGGGTGAACTCGCCGGTCGATCCGTTCGGATAGAGGCCGTGTACGCCGCTGGCGATGAGCCAATCGACGTAGCGGCGCAATTCGGCCTCGTTGATATCGCCGTTTGGCAACAGCGGAACGATATTGGGGGTCAAAATGCCTTGAATTTTCTCGCCCATGTTGGATATCTGCTTGGGATGGCTAATGATGGTGAAGTTTGGATTGGTTGTTGAAAAACCGCGGGCCGACCGATGGACCTGCAAGGTGTTGGCCCTATGCCATTATCATCGGGTTATCAGCAGGGACAGCTTGTATGATATCTTTTGACTTTGCAATGTACAACCGACTAAAGCGATTAGGTAAAAAATGCAGGCAGAAATATGCCTCCAATGGGTTATAGCTGCTTTGCCGTTTTCGTCAGGTTCTCGTGGCCGCGTTCAGTTACGACGATGTTGTCCTCGAGTCGGATGCCGCCGAAGTCCGGCCCGTAGAGGCCTGGTTCGACTGAGCAAACGTGACCGACTTTGAGTGGCATCGTGTTGCCGGGCATCAAAAACGGTTCGGGTTCGTGGTAGCGGAAGCCTAGGCCGTGGCCGGTCAGGTGAACGATGGATTTCTGGAAGCCGGAGTCGATAAGAACTTGGGTTGCCCGTTGATGGGGGACGTAAGCTTCGACACCGGGTTGGATGGAATCCAGAGCGGCTTTTTGGGCTTCTTTAACCGCTTCGAAGGCTGCTCGTTGTTTGGCTGTGGGGCGGCCGGCCGCTTTGACGCGAGTGACGTCGGCCCAAAAACCATCGACGCACACGGCCAGTTCGAGCAAGGCGATTTCGCTCGACTTGATCTTTCGCCGGCCGGTAGTGACGATTGGTCGCCATGCCCTTTGGGTGTTGGGGCCGCTGGAAATCTGCGGATAAACATTGATGTGTTTTGCCTGGCGAAGTTGAACGCCTTGCGTAAGGCAGGCTTCGTAGACTGTTGCAGCCAGTTCCGCCTCGGTAATTCCAGGGGCTACGGCTGCGTGAAAACGTTCCAAACCGAAGGATGCGACGCGATGGGTAAGCCGCAGCCGCTTGATTTCTTGCTCGGTTTTCGTGGCGCGGAGTTGGTGGAGCAGGGCGGTGGCGTCGGACCATCGCGCGTTGGGGGCAAGGGATCGAAGGAAAGCATTCGAGCTTTCGCAGGGCACGATCGTGTCGCCGGCATTATGGGAAGGCGCGACGCATTCGAACGAGCCTTCATAGCCAAGTCGGGCACGTCCCAACTTGTTGCGCTGGAGGACTTGGCCCAGGGCATCGTGAATGGCATCCAGCGGATTGCGCATTTCGAGCCGCGGCCATGTAAAGAATTGGATGTTGTCGGTCCAACAGCCGTCCATTTCTTCGTCTTCGGCCGAGGGGGCGATCAGGGCCGTCGGGCCTGCATCGGCCGTGAAGACGGCGAAGGAAAAACCGTTAAGAGGCCAAACGCCGAAGGCCAGGACAATATTTTCAGGCAGCCGTAATATCAAGGCGTCGAGTTTGTTTTTACGGAGCGATGCCTGGATGCGTTCGATGCGTTCTTGGTCCATAAACCCCGGTCTCCTGGTGGTGTGAAAGGGTGCCGTATTTGTTGTATCGTCAAAATGGGGGGAATCGAGAAACAGTAGGTAGAAGAAAGAGCATCATGGCACGATGGCAGAAGAATGGCAAAGTCATTGGTCACGGAGGAATCGTCATCCTGGCAGAACAGCCGTCATCCTGAGCGAAGCGAAGGATCATGTTGGCATATTGGGACTTATGAATAGGCTCGCATAGATTTTTCGCTGTGTTCAGAAGGACTGCTTATGGCGATTTGGCAGCTCCCCTGGTCATCATGGCAATCCGCTTGACACGATACGCATTATGCATTATGCTCAATGTCACGTCAAGTTTCGCTGTTTTTAGATCGATTGCATCATGCCCCAAGTCTCTTTTGAGAGCCGTTCCGTCAATCATTTGCTGCTTGCCCAATTTTGTCGGCGGCTTTTCGAGGCGGCGGGACTCGAACCGAACGATGCCGCCTTGGTCGTGGAGACGCTGGTCGAGTCGGACTTGCGGGGCGTGACGTCGCACGGCGTTTCACGTATCCCCCATTATCTAGGCCGGATTCGGCTTGGGGGCATCAATCGACGACCGCGGATTACCGCCCAAATTCTCAGTCCTTCGGCCGCGCGGATCGACGGCGATCATGGGCTAGGTCAGTTGACCATGCACCGTGCCGCTTTGTCGGCAATCGAGTTGGCCAGGGAGTCTGGAGCCGGTTGGGTGACGGTCTGCAATTCGAGTCATTGCGGGGCATTGGCCTATTATGGGCTAAAAATCGCCGACGCCGGAATGATCGGCTTGGTTTTTACCCATGTGGATCCGATGGTTGTGCCTTTTGGGGCCAAGTCGGCTTTCAGCGGCACGAATCCCATTTGCATCACCGCGCCGAGGGCACCTCGCGGGGCCAACGAGCGGCCGACCGGCGCTTTATGTCTTGATATGGCGACCAGCAAAGCGCCCTGGAACGCGGTGGCCAATGCCGCGCGCGAGGGCGTTGCGATACCGGCTGGTTGGGCCGTCGATGCCGAGGGTACTGAAACCACGGATCCGAATCGGGTGGCGGCGATGATGCCTGTCGGTGAGTATAAAGGATCGGGGCTTGGCCTGATGATCGACGTGCTCTGTTCGCTGTTGAGCAATTCGCCGTTTGGGCCCGATATTCCTAAGATGTATAGCAACGACTTGTCCCAGCATCGCCGGCTTGGAGGGATGGTCGGGGCGATCGACATCGGCCGGTTCGTGCCTTTGGCACAATTTCACGCTCGGGTGGCGCAGATGATCGAACGGTTGGGGGCATTGCCGCCGGCCGCGCCTGGGGGCGAGATTCTGTTTCCCGGCGAGCCTGAACTGCGTCAACGTGAACGGCGTTTGAAGGAAGGCATCCCGCTGGGCATACACACGCTGGAGGAACTGGATCGGCTGGCCGTTGGTTTTGGGCTTGAGCCGCTCGATGGCCGGTGCGTTTCACAAACCGTTCTGGCAGGGCCCCATGTTTTGCAGCACACCGGCAAAGCGGCGTCATGAGGATGGGGTGGGTGGTTTTGGCGGGCCGACGTGCCGTCGGCCGCTAAACATCCAGGCACCGAAAACCGCTGCTGTACTGCGGGATTCGCTAAACGTACAGACACCGGAATCCGCTGTTGTACCGCGGGATCTGCTAGTGCCTACGAGAGGATCCGCTAGAGCATACGAGGGTTACTTGCTCTTTCTTGTGGTCACCACCATATTGTCGCGGTGGATGATTTCGTCGTAGGGGCAATGGCCCAGGATGGAGATGATCTGTTTGGTCTTGTGCCCTTTGATTTGGCGGATTTCGTCGGCGCTGTAATTGGTGAGCCCGCGAGCGAATTCGACGCCGTCGGGGCCTCGGAGTCCCACGACATCGCCTTTGTGGAAGTTGCCTTCGGCATCGACGACGCCGGCGGCCAATAGGCTGCGGCCTTTGTGCTCGATGGCCGTGCGTGCGCCGGCGTCGAGCAAGAGACGACCTCGCGGCTTGACGGTCAATCCGATCCAGCGCTTGCGCGAGGCGACAGCTTGGCCTTGGGCGAGGAATAGCGTGCCGATGGGTTCGCCGGCGATGATGCGCGGAAGGATATTCGGCGTGCGGCCGGAGGAGATGATGACGTTTTCGCCGCCGGTGGTGGCCAGCCGAGCCGCTTCCAGCTTGCTGGACATGCCGCCCTTGCTTAGCCCGCCTAAGCGGTCGTGTGCAAGGCCTAGGATGGATGCGTCGAGCTGATCGACCGTCGAAATCACGCGGCTTTGGGCGTCGTGCGGGTCGCCGTCGAACAGGCCGTCTACATCGGAGAGCAAGACTAAGAGCGGTGCGTGGATCAAGTTGGTGACGATGGCCGCCAAGCGGTCGTTATCACCGAAGGTGGTCTGTAGCTCTTCGACCGAGACGGTGTCGTTCTCGTTGATGATGGGCACGGCGCCGAATTCAAGCAGCGTTACCAGGGTATTGCGGGCGTTGAGATAACGCAGGCGATGTTCGAGATCTTCGGCGGTCAGCAACACCTGGGCGGCGTGGCGGCCGTGGCGATGCAGGGAGCGCTCGTAGGCTTCGACTAGAACACTTTGGCCGACGGCGGCGACGGCCTGAAGCTGGGCGAGATTGGTGGGGCGGCTTTTGAGCCCCAGTCGGCCCATGCCGGCCCCGACCGCGCCGGAACTGACCAGAACCACCTTCCGGCCGGTTGCCATGGTTTGGTGAATTTGGTCGGCCAGTTGCTCGATGCGTTGTTCATCGAGTTGCCCATCTTCGCGGGTTAAGACTCGGGTGCCTACTTTGACCACGATTGTGGTGGCCAGGGCGGCGATTTCTTGTCGAAGCAGATCGGTCATGATAAGAACCAAGATACCCCGTTTTTGCCCGGGGAAAAAGGGCAGTCGCTTTGACTTCCTTGCCTTTCTATGGCACTTGGGCCGCCTGGCCGTCGGCGATGCCGCCTAGATAGCGAAAAAGCAGGGGATTGGTGCTGTTTCCAAAAAAATGAATCGAGCCGTCGGCCATGCCGAATTGGGCCCCGCCGGGATGATCGCTGCCGGGTGACTCGAAAAACAGGTTGTTCATTCCGCCGGTTTGATATTCGCCGTTTTTTTCTTTGTCATTAGTGGTGAACAGGGTTGCAACGCCACCGGCAGCCCAGCTTTCCACGCTTGAAACTCCGGACGGGGGAGAAACGAGTCGCTGTAGTTCGCCGATCAGAATGGTGTTGCCGGTTCCGTCGCGGATGTTGGCAAAATGCAGGGAGGCGTTTGGCAAAAAGAATCCTTTACGGCTGCTATGTTGCCAGTGTTCCGAGACATTACCGGCTTCCTGCGTGGTGAAATAGCGGTAGGAATTGTTGGTCCAGCCGTTGCCTGAACCAATGCAACCGCCGTAGTCGTTTCCCCCGCGAGTCCAGGCGGAGGCCGGCAAATGAAGTCGGTCTTCCGGGCGAATGCCGCTTCGCCGCGTTGGGCAATAGAACAGAGAGATGTCGGTTTGCGCGACATCGGCATTGCCGAGTACGTTGGTCGAAAAATCCCATTGATCGTAGAGGTTTTGTTGTTCCAGATAGGGCAGGATTTGGAGCAGCCAGCTTGTGCCATGTTGGCGAAGGAGGCCCGTGGATTTGGCCTCTTGCCAAGGGCGCCATGCGGGGGCGGCGCCTGTGCTGACAATGCACCCCGGCGGAAAGACGTCGTGCGTTTGTGCATAATTATGCAGTGCCAAGCCGATTTGTTTGAGCTGGTTGCAGCATTGCATCCGCCGGGCGGATTCTCGGGCGGCCTGGACGGCCGGCAGTAAGAGAGAAATCAGGATGCCGATGATGACGATGACTACCAGGAGTTCCACCAGGCTGAAGGCGGGACGGGCCATATTTTGTACACGCATGGCACCCCCCTGGCGGAAGCACTCATAAATGGTGTTATGTTTGTTGTGCCGTGCAATATAGTGAATTGGATAGAATACGGCAACCACTTGCATTTTTGGGGTACGGCAATTTTTCTTGGTTGTTCCGTCATTCTGAGCAAAGCAAGGAATCCATGTGAGTCTAGGCAAGTCCCAATACGCCAATGAGATCCTTCGCTTCGCTCAGGATGACGGCTATTACAGCGGGATGACGGGTTCCTCCGTGACCAAGGACTTTGCAGTTTCCTGCGGAAATATGCCTGAACAGTTGACAGGCTGCTTAAGTTGGTTCACAATTCGGCATCGACCGTTGCAACAGGGGCGCATGTGATCCCCTCGGCGGTCCGTTGCGGATATTTGACTACTCTTTCATCGAACTAGGAAAATACCCATGTTACGGGAACTCGACCCCTTGCCGCGGCCGTTTATGGATCCTGTTTTCACGTCGGTTGGCTTTGAAAGCTTGCCGTCGGGCACGTGTGTTGCAGAAGCCTCGGAAGAGGCCGACGAGGAATTCGACGACGACGACTTTGATGATGATTTCGATGACGACTTCGAAGAGGACTTCGATGACGACTTCGAGGACGATTTCGACGAGGATGAGGACGACTTCGACGACGACGAAGATGATGACGAAGACATCGAAGAAGAGTTTGCAGACGAAGACGAACCGTAAAGGGAATTCGGCCCATGCATGAGCTAGCCTCGCAAATTGCCCAAGCCACGGAAGTAATTCATGCCCACTGGGGTCAGCGCCCACTGGTGGGCATCGTGTTGGGGACAGGTTTGGGAAGCATCGCCGGCCAAATTCAGACCGAAGCGACGCTCGACTACACCTCGATTCCGCACTTTCCGCGATCCACAACGGTCAGCCATGCCGGGCAGCTTGTTTGCGGCACGTTGCAGGGCTTGCCCGTTGTGGCGATGGAAGGTCGTTTTCATGCTTACGAAGGCTACTCGCAGCGGCAGATTACGTTTCCGATTCGCGTGATGCGGGCGCTGGGCGCCGAAATTTTGATTGTTTCGAACGCTTGCGGCGGCATGAATCCCAATTATTCCTTGGGCGACATCGTTATCATCGACGATCATATCAACCTGATGAACGACAATCCGTTGATCGGGGTAAATGATGATAATCTTGGGCCGCGATTTCCGGATATGTGCCGTCCTTACGATCCGGTGCTGATTCGCCGTGCGTTGGAGATTGCGCGGCGTGAGAATTTTGCCGCACATAAGGGCGTGTATGTCGGCGTGACCGGGCCGAATCTCGAAACCCGGGCCGAATATCGGTTCCTTCGCGCCATTGGAGCCGATGTGGTCGGCATGTCCACAGTGCCTGAGGTGATCGTGGCCGTTCACGGCGGGATGCGGGTGCTGGGGTTGTCGATTGTGACGGATCTTTGTTTTCCCGATGCGTTGAAACCGGCCAACATCGAGGAAATTCTCGCGACGGCTGCCGAAGCTGAGCCGAAACTACGGAAGATCGTGCTCGGCGTGCTGGCTCAAGAGAGCGGGCAGGTGTAGGCTGCGGGAGATTTGCAAAATTCCTTCGAACGAGAAAACGTCATCCTGAGCGTAGCGAAGGATCTCGTTGATACATCGATAGTTAGCGATGGCAGACGAGATTCTTCGCTACGCTCAGAATGACAAAAGCAGCGTTCGGAATGACAAAAAATGCAACTTTGCAGACCTCCTGGCATAGCCCGCTATTTTTCGCCGGCCTTGTCGCGGATCTGGCGAACGTCGTCCTCGAATTGATCGAAGAACTCGCCGGCAAACTTGCTCGCGTTAGTTTTCAAGACCTTTAGGACTTGATCGGACCGCATTTTACGCGGGTCACCGGCGAGTACTTGCTTGCTTTTGGTCCAGACGGTGACGGTTTTGCCGTTTTTCGCGGGACATTTCAAGTTAGCGATCATGGTCACACTGAACTGATCTTGGGCAGAAGCGGCCTTCAATTCGATTTCCATTACCGCCGGGGCTTGATCGGCGGTTTCGAGTCCCATGTGCCGGATTGATTTTTTCGCTTGTGTTAATAGAGATTGGTTGAGCGAGCTCTTTGCGTTGTTGTCGAGCGAGTGGACCATGCGGACGGAAATTTTGCCGAGGCCGGCCATCAACTCTTCGGTGTTGACGGGCTCCTCGACAGGCTTGCCAGGCGCAGGATGTTGGGCGTTTGGCCCGACGGGTAAGGGGCGATTGACGGGCGGTTGGGGTGTTGGTTTGGTTGCGGGGGCAACGGGTGGAACGTTTTCGGGCGGACGCGGAGGAGTAGGCGTTTTAGCGGCCGGAGGCTGCGGCATGGCCGGCGGCGTTTGCGGCTGTACCTGCGGCGGCGTTTGTGGTTGCGTTTGCGGCTGAGCGGTCGGCTTGGGCGGCGGCGTCTGGGGTTGAGAAGGCTCGATCGGTCGGGCACGGGGCGGCGGCGGTTCTTCCTTGGCGACGGAAGAAGAAATTACGGGAACGCTTACGCGCGCGATGTTGGCGTTGTGGGGGCTTGGCGTTGAGGAGGCGCCGGGCAACAGCAGGAAGAGCAATAAGATGATGATGGCCAAGCCGCCTAGAGCTACCCAGGGCCAAGGCGTTTTCAAGAGATCGACCGTGCTAGGTTTCTTTTTTGTGGACGGGTGCGATAGGAACTGCAATGCCTGTTGCCCGGCCGTCGGACCGAGTGCGGCATCGTCCATCGGCAATCCGGCAAGCAGATCCTCGGCAACTGGCTTTTTCAACTTCTCCGGCGGCAGCACACCGCTTGGGAGCGGCTTGGCGATTGCGGGTTTTGCTTTGGGTTTTTGTGCTACGGGCTTCTTTTCGACCGGGGCAGGGCGAACCGGGGTTTCTTCGACGGTCGTCAGTTCTAGTTCCGCACTTTTTGCCGTGTCCTTTTCCGAAGAAGTCGATGAGGATTCGGCGGTTGGTTTGCCTCGGCTTGCTTCGGCCATGAGGGCGGAAATGCGCGAGTAACCACGACCGCTTTGTGCGTCGTTGAGCCAGGCTCGCAGCTTTTCGGCCAACTCCTTGGCCGTCTGAAAGCGTTGGCCCGGTGGTTTGGCGGTCATCCGGCTGATGATGGCCTCTAGCTCGTGCGGGACATCGGGGCGAAACTTGCCGATGGGCTCGGGCTGTTCCATGCGGTGCGCGGCTAGCAGATCCCGCACGGTGTTCCGCGCAAACGGCCGATGGCCGGTCAGCAGAAAATAGAAGGTGTGGCCCAGACTGTAAATGTCGGCCCTGCCGTCGACGGTTTGGCTGTCGAGGATTTGTTCGGGCGCGACGTAATCGGCCGTGCCGACGACGGGCGGCTTGCCGTCGGAGGTGTCGGACGCCTGTTGCGCTTCGAAGGTGAAGACGGCCAATCCCAGGTCGAGAATTTTGAGAACGCCGTGCGGATCGACCAGGAGATTCGCCGGCTTGATATCGCGATGTACGAAGCCGGCGGCATGGGCATGGGCGAGGCCTTCGGCGGCCTGGCAGATAAAATCGGCGGCTTTGCGGAAGTCCAACGGCCCTTGCTCCTCGACCATGCGGCGCAGATCGGGGCCTTCGACGTATTCCATCACCAGATAATGGATCTCTTTGCCGTATCGGACATCTTTGTTGAAATCGTATGCTCGAACAATGTTCGGATGGTCGAGGGCGGCGATGGCTCGGGCTTCGGAATGGAAACGGCTGAGCAGGTCCGTATCTTCCTGACATTTACTGGGCAAAATCTTGATGGCCGAGCGGCGATGCATCATCTCGTGCTCGGCCAGCAGGACTTTGCTCATTCCGCCTTGACCAAGCGGGCGGAGGATTCGATAGGGGCCCAGGCGAAAACCGCGATGCTTGCCCTGGAGCAGCATATCGGCCTGCCAGAGGGTGAGGATGTCGCGTTTGATAAGCTCGTCGGCTAAAAGCCGAGCGGACTCGGGACGTGCCCCGTTGGCGAGAAACTCGGACGATAGTGCCAGACGCTGATCCTCGGAGATCAAACCGCTTTGCCCGAGGAGTTCAAAAAAGGCATCGATGGTGATTTCGTCGGCCATGGAGAAATGGGTCCCAGCGGCGACGAGCAAAAAAGGGTGACGGGAACGGTCCTATTATGATGGAAAAATCAGTTTTCGGCAACAGGCAGCTTGTGCGCTTTTCGTCACGGATTGAAACCACCCCCAAAACTGCTAAAATTAACGGTTTTGAACCGATCCCATTCCCGGCGATCCTATGTTTAAGCCCGTTGAAAGCTCTGTTTCCTTTCCTAAACTTGAAGAAGCGATTTCCCAGTTCTGGAAACTGGGCGGAATCTATGAAAAGACGTTGGCAGCGAGGGCGGAAGGCCCTTCCTTCATCTTTTATGAAGGTCCGCCGACGGCCAATGGGCTTCCTCACCCCGGTCATTGCTTGACCCGGTCGATCAAAGACCTGTTTCCCCGCTATAAGACTATGCGAGGCTACCTCTGTCAACGAAAGGCCGGTTGGGATACGCACGGCCTGCCGGTCGAGGTTGAGGTCTGCAAGGAACTGGGCATCCACTCGAAAGAAGAGATCGAGGCGTTCGGCGTTGAGCCGTTTATCCAAAAGTGCGTCGAAAGCGTCTTCCGATACACCCAGCAATGGGAACAGCTCACCGAGCGGCTGGGCTTCTGGATCCATCTGGACGAAGCCTACGTGACGTTCCATCGCAGCTATGTGGAAAGCGTGTGGTGGGCGCTGAAGAATCTTTTTGACCGCGGTTTGCTTTATCAAGGTCACAAGATCGTTTGGTGGTGGGCCCAAGGCGGCACCGCGCTGAGTTCCGGCGAAGTCGGCCAGGGCTATCGCGAGGTGGCCGATCCCAGCGTTTATGTGCGGTTTCCGCTTGTGGCTCCACTTTCGTTGGAGGCAGGGCAGGGCGGTACTCGCGAGGTTGAGGCGGATCTGTTGGTTTGGACCACCACGCCTTGGACCTTGCCGAGCAACCAGTTTGCGGCCGTGAAGCCGGACCTGGAATACTCGGTTGTCGCGTTCGAGGGCGAAACACGCAAGTTGATCCTTGCTTCGGCGTTGGTTGAAACCGTGGCCAAAAAAGCAGGCAAGGAGTTTACGGTTTTAGGAACATTGCAGGGCGAAAAGCTGCTTGGATTGCGATACAAACCGCCGTTCCCGTTTTATTACGGCAAGGATGGCGCGAAGCAAGGCACGCTCAAGCAGGGCGGGCAGCAGCATATTGCGTGGCGCGTCGTGCCGGCCGAATTCGTTACGACCGACTCCGGCACGGGCGTTGTTCATCAAGCGCCGGCCTTCGGCGAAGTGGACTTTGACGTGCTTCAATCGGAAGCCGCGCGGTTTGTCGATGGAGAGGGGCCTGCGTTGATCTGCTCGGTCGCCTCTGACGGAACATTTACCGAAGCGACGCCGGCCTACAAGGGCCGCTGGGTCAAAGATTGCGACCGCGATATCATTCGCCAACTGAAGGCCGAAGGCACGCTGTTCCACCAAGAGCAATATCTGCACGATTATCCGTTCTGTTGGCGTGCCGACGAAGACCCGCTGATCCAATATCCGCGGAAAAGCTGGTTCATCAAAACCACGGCTTTCAAAGAAAAGATGCTGGCCAATAACAGCCACATCAACTGGCTGCCCGAGCATATTAAAGAAGGCCGGTTCGGCAATTTCCTCGAAACGAACGTCGATTGGGCCCTGTCGCGCGAGCGCTATTGGGGCACGCCGTTGCCGATTTGGGTGTGCGAGAAGACCGGTTATATGGAAGCCATCGGTAGCTACGCGGAACTGCTGGCCAAGCCGGGCGTGACTGGCATGGAAGTTTGGCAAAAAGCGAAGCAAGAGAATCCGAATCTGCCTGACGATCTGCAAGTACACAAGCCGTATATCGACGCAGTGACCTACGATTCGCCCAAGGCACCGGGCTCGCGGATGCGCCGCGTTTCGGAGGTAATCGACTGCTGGTTCGACTCGGGCGCGATGCCGTTCGCTCAGTGGGGCTATCCGAACAAGGCCGGCTCGGCCGAGAAGTTTCAATCGCAATTTCCCGCCGACTTCATCAGCGAGGCGATCGACCAAACCCGGGGTTGGTTCTACAGTTTGCTGGCCATCAGCACGCTGTTGTTTGGAGAAGAGGGGGCGGATGAGAATGTGGCCAGTGGCCAGTGGTCAGTGGCCAGAGAAGGAAAGAGGGAAATCAGTAAATCCCCAATCCCCAATCAACAAATTTCTAGTCCCTCTTCCTTCCCGCATCCGTTCCGCAACTGCATCGTGCTGGGGCTGATGTTGGGCGAAGACGGGCAGAAGATGTCGAAGAGCAAGCGGAATTACCGCGAGCCGAACGAAATTTTCGACCGCTATGGGGCGGATGCCTTGCGGTGGTACTTTTTTGCGAACCAGCCGCCGTGGACCTCGATCCGGTACAACGAGCAGTCGATCAAGGATTGCATTCCTGAGTTCCTGCTGCGGCTTTGGAACGTGTACAGTTTCTTTGTGATTTATTCGAACATCGACGGTTTCGATCCGGCGGCGGAAATCAAGGGGCCGGTGAGTCAACTTGGACCGCGCGAGTTGGGCCAAGCGAAGACGGCATTGCCCGTTTCGACACGGCGGCAAGTGGATCGGTGGATCATCAGCGAGTTGCACCGCACGGCGGCCACGGTGATCGAACGGATGGACGCTTTCGACAATTACGGGGCGTGTCAGCGGCTGACCGAGTTTGTCGATGCGTTGAGCAATTGGTATGTCCGGCTGAGCCGCGACCGTTTTTGGAGCAGCGAGCATTCGCGCGACAAGGCCGACGCTTATTGGACGCTCTATGAATGTCTGTTGACCATTTCGAAGTTGATCGCTCCGTTTACGCCGTTTTTGGCGGAGACGATGTGGCAGAACTTGGCCGTTGCGGCGTTTGCCGATCATCCGGAAGGGCAAAAGCCTCTGGAGAGCGTGCATTTGTGCGACTATCCCACGGCCGACGCGAATCGGATCGACACGCAGCTTTCCGAGCGGATGGCGTTGGCTCGCGAGGTGGTTTCGCTGGGGCGCAGCGCGCGGATGGGAGCGAAGCTGAAGGTGCGTCAGCCGCTGAGCTTGTTGGAAGTGGTCATGGCCGACGACACGCATCAGGCGTGGTTGGAAGAGCATTCCGGCATGATCTGCGACGAGTTGAATGTGAAGCGGATGGAGTTCACGACGAAATCCGATCAATACATCACCTATACGGTGTTGCCCGACTTGAAAAAACTCGGACCGAAGCTTGGCAAGCGATTGCCGGCGTTGCGCAAGGCATTGGCCGAGGCCGACGGTGGGCGTTTACTGGCCGAGATGGAATCGCAAGGCCATATTTCGCTGGCCTTGCCCGATGGCGAAGTGACGCTCGATTCCACCGAGATTCAAGTGCGTCTTCAGGCGAAGGAAGGCTGGGCGGCGGCCCAAGGACGTTCGGTTGTGGTGGTGTTGGCCACGGAGTTGACGCCCGATTTGATTCGCGAAGGGCTTGCCCGGGAACTGGTCCGCACGATCCAGGATCGCCGCAAGGAGTTGGGTTGCCAATTCACCGATCGGATTTCCATCGGCATCGTCACCGAATCGGCCGAATTGAAGCAAGCGATCGAGCAATTCGCCGATTACATTAAGGGCGAGACGCTGGCGGTGGAAATAACCTTCGTACCATTGTCTGGCGTTGAGGCGGTAAACATCGACGTGGCGGGGTATGCCGTTGCATTGTATACGAAAGTGGCTTAATTGTGTGATAATGCCTTTTGAAGTACAATAAGATGGGTAGTCACAAAAAACTAATATCGCAGATTTGTGAAGGGCGAAGTGACGCCAATATCGCGTTTTCGGATTTGTGCAATCTGCTTCACCATTTGGGTTTTGAACTTCGCATACGGGGCAGTCATCACCTATTTCGCAAGGATGGCATTGTAGAAAAAATCAATCTTCAAGATGATGGAAGCAAAGCCAAACCGTATCAAGTTCGACAAGTTCGCAACGTGATACTGACGTACAAATTGGGGGAAACTCGGTAATGGACAAATACGAGATCATCATTTATTGGAGTGATGAAGACCGCGCTTTTGTCGCGGAAGTTCCAGAGCTTTCCGGCTGCATGGCTCATGGGAACACTCAAGAAGAAGCTCTTTTGAACGCCAAGACCGCCATGCAACTTTGGATCGACACAGCCCGAGAATTTGGCGACCCCATTCCCGAACCGAAGGGACGCCGTTTGGTATTTGCGTGAAGTAATCCCAGAGACATCGGGATGTTCCGGGCATCAACTCCGAGGAAAATCGGGAACATAATCTACTATGGCGCTATATCGCATTGCCGTCCTGATTTCCGGCGGGGGGACCACGCTGCGGAATCTGATCGAGAAGATCGACGCGGGCCGGTTGCCCGTGGAGATCGGATTGGTGATATCGAGCAGTCCGACCGCGAAGGGATTGCAGTTTGCCCACGATGCTGATATTCCCGAGGTGGTCGTCGAGCGAAAGGCGTTTGACTCGCAAGAGGATTTCAGCCGGGATATTTTCGACCGTTGCCGCGCGGCGCATATCGATCTGGTCGTGATGGCCGGATTCTTAAAGCGGCTTACGATCCCCGAGGATTTCAACAACCGCGTGGTCAATATCCATCCGGCCTTGATTCCGGCCTTTTGCGGCGCGGGCTTTTACGGGCATCACGTTCATGAAGCCGTGCTGGAATACGGCGTCAAGGTAAGCGGTTGCACGGTGCATTTTGCCGACAATCAATACGACCACGGGCCGGTGATCGTGCAGCGGACCGTGCCGGTGCTGGACGATGACACGCCCGATGCGTTGGCTGCGCGGGTGTTCGAGGCGGAATGCGAAGCCTATCCCGAGGCGCTGCGTTTGCTGGCCACCGGCCGCGTGACGGTGGAAGGGCGGCGGGTGAGGATCCGCTCGTAGCCATAGGCGGGATGAACAGAAAACGATGGCCTGTAAACCGTTTATGCCCAATGGCTTGTTAATGGCGGGCCATCGCTGCCCTTGACCCGCCCTACTTTTCTGCAAGCGGGTTATTCGGCGAGAATCGTATTCAAACGGTTGCGAGCAAGGGTGAATCGCGGGTTCAATTGAAGGGCAGCTTGATACTGGGAAATAGCCTCGTCACGCTCGCCTTGCGATGCCAAGGCCTCGGCCAAATTGAAGTGGGCCTCGACGTGTTCCGGTTTGATTTCCAGAGCTTGCCGGTAATGGGCAATCGCATCGTCGATGCGCCCTTGCAAGGCAAGGACTTTTCCCAGATTGTTATGCGCGCCGGCAAAGGGGCCGTAGCAAGCGATGGCCTTTTGGAATAATTCTTTGGCCTCGTAGAGATCGCCTTTTTTCGCGAGCAGTTGGCCGAGTGCATTGAGCATTTGTGGATCCTCGGGCTCGATTTCCATTGCACGGCGATAATGTTCGATGGCCTCGTCGTAGCGACCTTGTTTTGCGCGAATTTCGGCAATTCGGAGATGGGGCGTATAGTCTTTCGGATAGGTATCAATCGATTTTTGGTAATACGATACGGCTTCTTCGATCCGACCTTGCATTAGACTGACTTGGCCTAGTCCAATATAGGCGGAAGCCCATTTGGGATCGATGCGAAGAGCTTCCTGGAAGCAGGCATTGGCTTCGCGTGGTTTTTCCTCGGTAATGCTAAGGCCAACCATGACGAGAGCACAGGGACATTGTGGATTGGTTTCGAGTGTTTTGCGAAAAAAGGCATCCTGGTCAATGTACATGTGACATTGCTGCCAAGTCAGAACGGTAAAAAGCATCAAAACGGCGGAGGTGATGATGTAGCCGCCGCGACGAAGTTCCGGATCGCTTTTTTTGAGATAAAGTGTTAGGAAGGCGCAAACAAAGGCAATGATTCCTAGGCAGGCCTGATATTGGAAATGGTCGGCCACATAGGAGACGATGAAATACCCGCAATTAAAAAGTCCGAGAAAGGGGAGAAGCAAGCCGGTAAAAAACAGCAGGGCCGCAAGAGGTTCTCGTCGGCGATGGCGCACGAGCCACGCGAGCAGGAAAGCTAGGATGGCAGCCAGCGGAAAGAGATATTGCCACCATGCGTTTGGATCGAGTTCCCACCGGGGATATCCCCAAATTAGCGATGAAGGCCAAAACAGCTTGCTCAGGTAGAACCAGAAGGCACGGCCTCCCATCAGAAAACGTTGCAGGGGCGTCCACTGGAACGTATCGTCGTTAAGGCACCATTCCGTCCGTTCTAGCTTTGCAACGAAAACGCCGTCGATGGCACCGATGGTAAAGAAGGGTAGAAGCGGTAAAACATCTTGCCGCCAGGAGAGACGGCCTCGCTTCCACCAGAAGATGACCAACATCGCGGCAGGCCAAGTGCATGCGACGCTTTTACTTAAGAGGCTCAGCACGAACAGCGCAAAGGCTCCCCAATACATGGTTTTTTTTCGCGTTTCGTCGAAACGGAGGTAGACCAGAGCGGCCGCGAGATAAAACATGGTACAGAGGATATTTTTCATTTCGACCATCCAAGCGACCGATTCGACTTGGACGGGATGGACGGCAAACACAATCGCGGCCAAGTAGGCGCCGGGAATTTTAAGCCGCCGCAGGATGAACATGACGAGGACGGCCGATGTAACATGCAAGAGAATATTGACGATGTGGTAGCCGAAGGTATTGTCACCACAGAGCTTGTATTGAAGCCAGACGGCGCTATGGGACAATGGATAGTACTGAAGCGTCGCCCTGGGATCGAACCAGATGCGGTATAAGCCATGCCAGGTATGGAGGTCACGGCGTTGGATGGTAATTTTGTCGTCGGGGAGATACCCGCCGTGCCATGCCGGTTGGTAGGCGGCCAAAACGACGACTAGCAATGTAACGCTGAAGAGCACGTCGTAGAGCCAAGGGTGGTTGTCCTTGGAAACGGATGGCGTATTGTTTCGGACCAGGTTGACGAAAGGATTTGCCATCGGTTTATGGAAAAAACTTGAACCAGGGGAAGGACTGGAACGGCTGAATCCTTGATATTTAGCAAGAAATCGCTAGCCGATTATCAGAAGCACATTAGGAATGGATGAAAGGGGACCGGCAAAGGAACGAAGGATTAGGCAACGATTCGCTAATGTAGGGGGGGCTGTTTTTGTCGTCTATGGCAAGGGAAGGAATGCTGATTAGCCCGAAAAAAAGGTATTTCTGCGTTGAAAACCAGCTCTAACCTCGTGGTAATACTAGCATTAGGCATTTCCGTGACGTAAATTAGTGGAGAGAATATAGGCCATTTTGGGGGCCTTAACGACACACTATCCCCCACGTCCATGAAAATCAGCTCGATTCCGCAAATCTATCGCCACTTGGGCCGCTGGTCGGAAATCCTCGCGGTTCTGAGCAAATATGAATTGGCGGCATGGGTTGGGCGTTTGGGGCCTGATTTCGCCAAGGATTATCTGAAAGCCCGGGGTGGGGCGGCGATTGCCCGGCACCCGTGGGAAACCCGATTGCGTCTGGCGATGGCCGAGCTGGGGCCGACTTTTATTAAATTGGGACAAATTCTTAGCACTCGTCCCGACTTGGTGGGCGTTACGCTGGCCGATGAATTCCAGCAGCTTCAGGCCAACGTGGCGGCCGATCCGCCGGCTGCGGTTCGCAAGCTTGTGGAAGCCGAATTGGGACATCCGATTGAAGAGCTATTCGATGAGTTTGAACCGGAGGCGATGGCCTCGGCCTCGATCGGACAGGTTCACAAGGCGCGGTTGAAGACGGGCGAATCGGTCGTCGTGAAGGTGATTCACACCGACATTGAAAAGCGGGTGGCGGTGGATTTGGACATTTTGGCCGGTTTGGCCACGATGGCCGAAATGGTGCCGGAGTTCCGCAACTATCGACCGACCGCGATCGTGGCGGAGTATCAAAGAGCGATGCGGCGCGAGTTGGATTTTGGGCGTGAAGAGCGCAATATCCAGCAGTTTGCCCACGATTTTCGGAACGATCCCACGATCTGCGTGCCTCGGACGTATCCGGCGTTTTCAACGCGCCGCGTGCTGGTGATGGAATATCTCGACGGGATCAAGCTTTCGGAATCGGATCGGCTGACGGCCGAGGGCATTGACCGGGATGAAATTGCCCGGCGTGGGGCGGCCATCTGCTTGAAAATGATTTTCGACAACGGTTTTTATCATGCCGACCCGCATCCCGGCAATTTGCTGGCGATGCCCGGCTGCCGGATCGGTTTGCTGGATTGCGGCATGGTGGGCCGGATCGACGAGCATTTGCACGAGAGCGTCAGCGAGCTATTGGTGGCCCTGGGCAATCTTGATGCGGAGCACATGACGTCGATGATCTTGCGGTTGGGGAAGACGCCGTCGGACTTGGACCGCGCGGCGTTGAGCCTGGACGTGGCCGATTTCGTGTCGTATTACGCCACGCAATCGCTCGACAAGTTCGACCTGAGCGGGGCGCTCAAGGAAATGCTCGAACAGGTGCGGCGTTATCAGATCCAACTGCCGGCGCGGATCGTCATGCTTCTGCGGGCTTTAATTACCCTGGAAGGGACGGCCCGGCTGGTGAGTCCGAAATTCAGCCTGGTCGAAATGATCCGGCCGTATCGCCGCAAGATGCTTTGGCAGCGATTCTCGCCCCGGCGGCGGCTCCGCAAACTGCATCGCTTCTATTCCGAGCTGGAACATCTGATCGATGTTTTGCCGCAAGGAATTACCAATCTTATGGAGCAAATGCAGGGCGGGCAGTTTGATATCCATTTGGATCATCGCGGGTTGGAGCCTTCGGTGAACCGGCTGGTGCTAGGAATGCTGGCTAGCTCGTTGTTCATGGGTGCGGCGTTGATGTTGAGCCGCAATGTGCCGCCGCTGATCCATTTGCCGTGGCTGACGATTACCGATCTTTCCGCGCCGGGGTCGCTTGCCGCTGTAACTAGTATTGCCCTGGGCATGCGGCTTTGGTTCGCGATCAATAAGTCGGGGCACTTGGATCGGAAGAAGAAGGATTAGAGGAGTTATCAGTTATCAGTAGTTACTAGTGTCCGAACGTTACTCGAATAATACCAACTGGTTAGGGCGACTGTGT
>CAYWGR010000106.1:5171-18852 GCA_964458015.1 uncultured Planctomycetaceae bacterium | reverse complement strand
GATCGAAGCCCAATCGAAAAAGCTGCTCTCGCTCGAACGGCCGCCGGTTGTGCTTGTAAGTCCTGAGATTCGCCCGGCCGTGAAACAACTTACCGCCGCGAGACTCCCGCATTTGATCGTCTTCGGCTACAACGAAATCACGCGCGACACCCAGATCGAATCCGTGGCAATGGTGACGGAAGAAACCGCCCAAGAGCAAATGGCAGCCGCAGCCTAGTGAATCTCTACCTAATGTAATGTTTAGGAAATATGACATGAAAAGAACTTGCCTAAACATCGCTACCACACTGCCGATGCTGGCTGCGACATTCCTGCTGGGAACGCAATACAACGATATCTCCAAGGTATCCATCAGCCGTCACGAAATTCCCTAAACCTTACAGCCTTTTTAACCGATACATTAGGAAAGCTCTTGTCGTGCGAATGTGTGTTAAATTAGAAAAGCAGCGATAACTTTAACGCCCATTGGATTGGGCGATTGCCAAGCTTGATAAGAAAATGGATTTCTAACCGCCGGGTTCCCGGTGAAAACATGGAGGTTTTGCATGGCAACCACAATGGCTCCCGAAGATGTCGAGCAACTGTGGATCGAATTCAAACAGGATCCAAACAACCAAGAACTCCGCAACCGCTTGGTTGAAATGTATCTTCCGTTGGTCAAATACAACGGCGAACGCATTTGGGCACGCTTGCCCGAGGGCGTCGAACTCGACGACCTGGTTTCGGCAGGCGTTTTCGGGCTGATGGACGCCATCGACGCCTTCGATCTGACGCGGGGCGTGAAGTTCGAAACATATTGCGTGCCCCGTATCCGCGGCGCCATGCTCGACGAACTCCGCACCATGGACTGGGTGCCGCGTTTGGTCCGCTCGAAGGCCAGCAAGCTGAACGAGGCCATCAAATCGCTGGAAACCCGCCTCGGCCGTCAGCCGAACGAAAACGAGTTGGCCGAAGAGATGCAAATCTCGGTGCCCGAGCTGGAAAAGATGATCCTCGACGCAAACGCCGTCAACCTGATCAGCCTCAACAAGAAATGGTACGAAACCGACAGCTACAAGGACGTCCGTGAAATCGACATCCTTGAGGACAAGAAAGGCGAAGATCCCACCCGCCGCATCCAGAAGAACGACCTCATGCGGCTCGTCACCAAGGGACTGAATCGCAACGAGCGGCTGATCATCATCCTTTACTATTACGAAGAGTTTACCATGAAGGAGATCGGCGCAACGCTGAACCTTTCAGAAAGCCGCGTCAGCCAGATGCACAGCTCGATCGTCCAACGGCTGCAAGGCCAGCTTGCCCGCCGACGTCCGGAGTTCGGCACCTAACCGGCCAAGTAAACCTGTTGTGCGGGGATCAAATACTTATAGGGCAAGTCAAGCGAAGGACCGGCCTGCCAAATGCCAAAAAAGAAATCTTTCAGGGGTAGCAGTTCACTCTGCTATCCCTTTCTTTTTGGTGTTTTCATCCGGGACAGCCGGACAGGCCAATTCTGAAAAGCCAATAAAAAAGGCCCAACCTTCACCAAGAAGGTCGGGCCGGGGGGGAACACATATTCGCTTGTTGCCCGATAGCTAACCATGCCCTCGGGCGTCCCCTTCAGTTGTAGTTATCAAAGAACAAACCATCCATCCGAAGAACACACGCCGTTCCACGGCGTCCCACTTTCCTTCCAGAAGTAGTTATCGCCCGTCTCTGCAAAAAATTCTTGAAATATTTCATGCGAGGGAATAAGCATCAGATCGAGCTTTTCCCTCGTATCTGCCCCCCAACCGCATAAGCCGGAAACCTTGCCAAAACCGGAGCGAAAATCGGGGTGTTGTAGGTTATTTCCGGTGCAGTAGAATGCCGTTAGCAGGAGGAACGTCCGGAACCTTTGATGAATGACGATTAGGGAAGAAGGGGCCGACATCGTTGGAAAAAGAACTAGGGCCTGTTCAAACACGAAAATTCTAGGAGAATAGCGATGCCAAAAATGTTCTCATTCGCTCGGCAGACTGCTGTTGCTGGTTTTCTTGCATGTTTTCTGTCATTTCCCGGCGTTCTCTTTGCGGCCGAGAATGCCAAGACAGCCGACAAGATCAAAGACATGCTCCAAGAACGCCTGAATATCGCTAAGATAATTCAGAAGACTATCAAATCGCAATATGAGAAAGGACTTGTATCGTACGATGTTTTACATGATGCCGAGGCTGCCTTGCTGAGAGCAAAACTCGACCTTTGCCAGACAAAAGAAGAACGTATCAAGGTCTATGAGGATATGGTGAAAGAAGCCGAAGAATGGTATTCAATGGCAATGACCAGGCATGATGCAGGATATAAGATAACAGAAGTGGAGCTACTCAAGACCAAGGACTTTCTGATCGAATGTCAGATCGGTCTGGAACGGGCCAAGAAAACACAGGATGGTACGAACTGAGTTGCCAGTAATCTTCGGGATCATTCGCGCCGAACAGTCCACGCCCTACCCCTGTTCCACGGGAAGAGCGGGCTTTCGTGGGCTTGATCGAAAACATCGCAGAAAACCTGCGATAGCAATGGCGGCTCCCAGAGAAAAGAGCGGCCAGTTAAACGGATTGGGCCAACCGCCCGCAACCGTGTTGTGGAAGTCCCAGCAAAAAGCCACGATCAGGATCAGGCTTCCAACGCTCATTGCCAGAGCGTCGAGAATGCTGCAATAAATCGGTCGTCCCTGTGATTCCCGCCAAAGAATCGCGATGCCGGCCGCGATCATTCCCCCGGCAATCAACACGGGCGCAAGGACCGGTCCAACCCAGGGCAAAGGCAGCAGGAATAGAATATCCCAGGTCCAAAGCGACGAAGGCCAACCGATCAACACCTTCAAAAAGACATAATAAAAGATGTCCCACACGCCAAAGGCGACGACAAATCCGGCGAACCATTCCCGCATTGTTCGGCCAAGGGCCAATCCCGCCGAGGCCAACATAATCAGCGTTGCCAACTCGCGGCCCAGTTCCGTCTGAAGCACGCAAACATGATCGGTGGCCTCGAGCTGTTCCAGCGTAAGCAGCGGAAACACCTCATCGTGCGGCACATTGCGAAACAGCACAAGCCGAATCGGCTCGTCAATGGTCCGAAGATAAACAACCACCGCCGCTTCCACATACCCAAAGGCAATGCCGAACAAAACAATCGCCACAAGCGGTTTTGCGTATTTCATGGGCATATGTCACTGGGCTGTGCCAGAGGAGTCTCTGATGAATTGATTGTCATTCCGATCTTCGCGAAGAATCACAACGATATCTGAGAGATCCTTCGCTGCGTTCAGGATGACAATTTCATGTTTTCCGAAAAAGCCTATGCCGATTTGCTTAGCGGGGCGATTTGGTTGAGCTTGTTGTACAGCGTCTTCAGGCTGATACCCAATTCCTCGGCGGCTTTGGGCTTGTTGCCGGCATGTCGATCGAGCGCCTCTTGAATCGCGCGGATTTCAAGATCTCGCAAATTCAACGTATCCGTTGATGCCGCTTGCTGGAACGGAATCGAAGCCGATTGCTTCGACTTAAAACGCTGCGGCAAATGCTCGGGCCGGATCGGCATTGCATCGCACAAGATCAACGCATGTTCGATCACATTGGCCAACTCGCGGACATTGCCCGGCCAAGAGTGTTCCATCAGTGCTTCCATCGCCTCGGGCGAAAAGATTTCGTCGTCGGTTCCGCGCGGCGCGCCGAAACGTGTGGCCAGATGCCGCGCCAAAATCGGAATATCTTCCACTCGCTCGCGCAACGGCGGTATTGCAATCTCGAACGTGTTGATGCGGAACCAAAGATCCTCGCGAAATTCGCCGGCCGCAACCATGGCCGACAGATCGCGATTCGTGGCGCAGATCACTCGCACGTCGCAGATCGATGCTTCGTTGTCGCCTACGCGGCGCACCTCGCCGTTTTCCAGAAATCGCAACAATTTCGCTTGCATTGGTTTCGGCAACTCGCCGATTTCATCTAAAAACAGCGTACCGCCGTTCGCCACTTGCAACAAACCGGTTCGATGATCGTCGGCCCCGGTGAACGCGCCTTTACGATGGCCGAACAGCTCGCTTTCGATCAGCGACTCGGGCAACGCTCCGCAATTCACCGGCACCAGCGGCATTTCGGCCCGGCGGCTTTGCGCATGAACGGCCCTTGCGACCAATTCCTTACCCGTACCCGTTTCACCGAGAATCAGCACGGTCGAATCGGTCGGAGCCACCTTGCCGATCATGCGGCATACCTGCTGCATTTTATCGGAGCGGCCGATCAAGTTGAGCGGCCCTTCGAGTCGCGTCACCCGCTGTTGCATCGCTTTATACTTGTTGACCAACTCGCGTTTGTCCGCCACGCGGCACAACAACGTTTCGAGATCGACCAGCTTGCACGGCTTCGTCAAATAATCGAACGCGCCATGGCGCAGCGCCGCCACGGCCGTTTCGAGCGACGACTTGCCCGTCAATATGATTGCCTCGGTTTCGGGCGAAAGCTGCTTGGTCCGAGCGATCACGTCAATTCCGTTGCAGCCGGGCATGTCGAGATCCACCAGGATGCAGTCATACGTGTTCCGCTCCAAAGCAGCCAGGGCCGTCGTGCCGTCGGGGCAAACGGTGGCCTCGTGACCCATCCGGGGCAACTCCAAACGCATCAGCTCCTGCAAGGAGCGCTCGTCGTCGGCAAATAACAGCTTCAGGCGTTTATGCGGCGCAGCGTCGATGATTGGTCTCCTTCTGCGAGGCGGCCAGAGGCAAGCGAACGCGGAACGTCGATCCGCGGCCTGCGCCGGCGCTATATGCTTCCATATCGCCGCCATGATCGGCAACGATGCGATAAGTGATCGAAAGGCCCAAGCCGATCCCTTGCCCGTCACGACGCCGGGTAAAGAACGGCTCAAAAATATGGTCCAACACTTCCGGCTCCATGCCGCAACCGTCGTCTTCGACCGACAACACGGCATAGCCGCCGCGCGAATCCAACCGAACGCGCACCTCGCCACCGTCGTCAAGGCTATCCAGTGCGTTGGTCAGCAGATTCAACACCACTTGCTTGATCTCTTGCGGATTCACCGCCGCGACAAACGAGCCGGATTCGGTAAATCGAACATGCTTTCGCTGATACTTGCCGATATGACCGAGCATTTCCAACACGCCCTGCACCAAGACGGCTAGATCGGTGCTTTCACGTTTTCCCGGTCCAATCCGCGAAAAATCCAACAGTTTCTCGGTGATCCCCTTGCAACGGAACGCCTCGGTCTGAATCATGCGAAGATATTGAGCTACAACCGCCTGCTGCGGATCGTTTACATCGAGCGTGTCCTGGAAACGACTCTCCAACGATTCGGCGCACATGGCAATCGACGCCAGCGGATTGTTAATCTCGTGCGCCACTCCGGCCGCCAAAAACCCGACGCTGGCCAATTGCTCGCTGCGAACGGCCTGCTTGGTCCGCTCTTGCACCTTCCGATCCAAATCGTCGCGAATTTCCTCGAATCGCGCCGTCATGTCGTTCAGGGCCTTGGCCAACTCGGCCATTTCGTCGGCTGTGTCCAAACGAATGCGATATCCGAATTCGCCCGCCGCCACGCGCCGCGAACCGGAAATCAATGTTCGCAACGGCCTGAAAATCCAACAATACGACAACCGCATGACCAACAGAAACAGCAAGCCGGCCGATAGCGTCGCCGTCCAGGCCGCAAAAATCAAAACGGCATATTGCCCTCGCACTTCATCTGAAAAGCCAGCCAGTTTTCCGTGCAAATGGCTCGGCAATTCCGCCGTCAAAACTTGCAGTTTCTCCAACTCAACGTCCAACCAGCCGACTTTCACGTTGTCGAGCATCCAGTCTTCATCGCGATCCGCCTCGCGAATGCGGGCCAACTGCGATTCAATCTTGCGCACCGTGTCGCGCTCTTGCTGATTATTGGAAATGCGAGGATCCGCCCGCATCTCGCTGTCGAGTTGATTGCGATACCGCATCAGCGTTTGATCGACTTCATCCAACTGACAGCAAAACTGGTCGCGAACCATTCGCACTCGCATGGGCACTAAATTGCGATGCGTATCGGGAAACGTATTGACTCGCAACCCGCGCAACTCGCCTAGCGTGATCCGCAGATCGCTGACATGCCGGCTCAATTCCGCCGCCAGCGGCAACTCGCTGACGCGCCAGCTCAGACTTTCGACCAAATTGCGATATGCGTTCGTGGCCACCAAGCCCGTACTCGATAGAATCGCCACGACCAGCACCAGCAGGCCCGAGCCGAATAGCAGCTTCAATCGTATCGGCCACTTTGATAGCACCGGCGACCTCCTTGTCGCGCACGAGCATCCCACAATGGATCAAGGTGCGGGAGTGTAGCCGAAGATGCGGAATAATGCAAACGATTAAATCACGCCGCTATCGCTGCTAGCACTTCGCTGCTGGCGCAACTGAGCCATCATGAAACTAATGGCTCGCAACGAATTGCGGGTGGCATCCACAAAATTGTTGGTATGCGCAGCTAGGGCAGCCTGGGCAAGAATCTTCTCGAACGGCCCCCAATCGATCGACCAGTTTTCTTTTCCGGCGGCGTCACGCAACTGTTGGATAATCTCATTGAGCCGGGCCAGAAGCTCCGCCGTGGGAGCACAGGGACTACTTACATGCGGGCCGCGCCCCAGTCGCCGATTATCACGTGATAAGAATGGATTCCCACCACTCGAGCTCTGCTTCAGAGCAAGTGCCGCGGTAATTGCCGTGCCGACGAAGGCCAACAAGGCAATCCAAGGATGCCCCATCGCCAACATGCTTAGCGCCGCCAAGGCCGTTACCCCCATAATCACCCAAGTCAGGGGATGAACTGACGCGATACTGCCGGCTCCCAAACCGCTAGACGAATCCGTGCCGGCGTTATGGGCAATCTGGGGGCCCAGCACCCGGGCGACGATTACCGTGATATTGTCAGGCCCACCCCGTAAATTCGCTAGATCCACCAGCGCATGCACTGCTTCATTCGGAGGTAAGCAGCCCAAAATCGCGCCGATTTCATCGTCCTTTACTTGGCCGGAAAGACCGTCGCTACACAAAAGAAAGGTATCGCCGGCCTCCAGTGGAAACGGCCCTTCTAAATCCACCTGAACCGCCGCATTCGGTCCCAGCGATCGGGTGATGATGTTTTTCGAAATATAGCCCGGCAATTCGGCATCCGTAAGTTGCCCTGCTGCACGAATTTCCCACACAAGACTATGGTCGAATGTTAATTGCTCGATCGTCGTGCCGCGAACGCGATAAGCCCTGCTGTCGCCCACGTGTGCAACCATCGCACCGACCGGCAGCAGTACAAGCGCCGTGGCTGTGGTGCCCATGCCGCGAAAATCGGGACTTGCCAATCCTCGATTATGGATCTGATGATTGGCATCCAACAATGCCGAAACCAAGGCCTCGGGCGGCGGCTGATCGGCCCGTTTGCGATAAACCGGCGAAACGATGTCCGTCGCCATTTTGCTGGCCAATTCACCGGCCGCATGGGCGCCCATGCCGTCGGCCACCATGAAGAAGTGGCCGCGCTTCTGGAAATCCGCCTGATTGCTCGCCAAGGTCACTGCATACGAATCCTGATTATTCGCGCGACGAAGCCCCACGTCGCTCAAGGCGGCATGTTCAAAACAGCGGCTCCAAATCACAACAGATGGATCCATACAACACGCGGGATATAAGCACCACCCAAAGGAACTGATGGCCATAAGGTCCGGCACTTACCAGAACGGCATTCCTTAAGTATAGCTGCCTAATTGCGATACCACCAGTCTGGAGGCTCGAGTAAAACCCGAAATTCGATCTAGGCACATTCTCCACAGACGACTATACTTCGCCGCCTTTGTTTATTTCATGGCTTTTTTCCCGTTTTGTCATGTCGTCGACCCACTGCGATACTTCTTTTCCGACGGTCGCTCGGACCCTTGCTCTTTGGGGGGTTTCTGGGCTCTTGCTCTGTTCATGCACGGTTGGATGCGTACAACGACGCATGACGATTCGCAGCAATCCGCCAGGGGCATTAGTGTATGTCGATGATTATGAAATCGGCGCCACGCCGGTCTCAGCCGACTTCATCTACTACGGAAAACGAAAAATCCGGCTGGTCAAAGACGGCTATGAAACGCTGACCGTCTTGCAACCGATTCCGACCCCTTGGTATGAATATCCCGTGTTGGACTTCTTTTCCGAAAACCTTACCCCCGGCCAAATCCGCGACCAGCATACGTTGGATTATCGCCTCGTTCCCCAAGCGGTCGTTCCCACCGAACAATTGCTCTCCCGGGCCGAACAGCTTCGCCGCGGCGTTCATGCCTCGACCAACACCGCGCCTGTAGGCGTCATTCCAGCCGCTGCGGCCCCGGCCGCGGGAGTTCCAGCTACCGGTCCCGAGGTCATCCCCACGCCCCAAGGCGTCGGTGGCCAAACGGTCCACCCCCTGCCGCCTAGCGGAAGATAAGCATCTCGTGATACCGACATTGCCGATGTGCCAGGGATCTGCCGCCCGTTTTTGTCTCTCCTCGCTCGTTTTGTTCAAGCGGGCACGGTTTTTTATTTAAACGACGTGTCCATCTTCTCAAAGGAGAGGCTGTTTTTCCGAAGTCTATTGGCTATCAGGTGGCTCTTAGCGTAATAGCCGGGCGCTTACAAATCCCGGAATGTGCATAGATTTGCGGTTCTATTTCGTAAGCTGTTGGCTCCCGACTTTTTGCCATACTGCATTATCCATCTGCCCCGCAATAGATGCGAGGCGGAACGTAAGTTTGAATTACAGCAGGAATTGTCATAAAATCTCTCTCGAATATCTTCCGCGAATCGACGGCCGATGGTATGGTTGTGGATGCGCGTTTACGGACAATTCCCGTCGTATGGCAAGGAGTTGCTACGCCATGCATTATCCCTGGTGGTATGTCCCTCAACTGACGGCGCCGATGTTGATCGCCGCCATCTCCGTCGTACACGTTTTGGTTTCCCATTATGCCGTCGGCGGAGGACTGTTTCTTGCTACCGAAGTGCAGCACGCCTACCGTACGCGCGACCGCAACTATCTCGACTATCTTTATCGCCATTCGCGTTTTTTCATCCTTCTGACGGTCGTCTTCGGCGCCATCACCGGCGTAGGCATCTGGTGGACCATCGGGCTTGCCTCGCCCTTGGCTACGCGAGTATTGATTCGTACCTTCGTGTTCGGCTGGGCGACGGAATGGGCGTTTTTTATTGTTGAAATCGCCTCGGCCTTCATCTTTTATTACTATTGGGGACGCCTGCCCGAAAAAACGCACATCATCATCGGCTGGATCTACGCCATTGCCGCCTGGATCAGTCTTGTGTTAATTACCGGCATCACGGGCTTCATGTTGAATCCAGGTCAATGGGCCACGATCGATCCCTCGCAACAAAATTTCTGGCTGGCCTTCTTCAACCCGGAATTTCTGCCGCAAACAATCGCCCGAACCGGTGGCGCGCTCTTGCTTAGCTCGCTCTACATCTACCTTCATTCGTCGCTCTTGATCCGCGATGCTCGGTTGCGCGACATGATCGCCACTCGTTCGGCTCGCCCGGCACTGTTAGGAGCGGCCATGATCACCCTCGGCGGAATCGGCTGGTTCGTCTTCATGCCGGCCTCGGCCAAAGCTGCCTTGGTCGCCGCAGCCGCCTTGACCATTTTGACGGCTCTGATCCTCGCTCTTTCGGTCATCGTCTTCCTGCTGGTCTACATCGGTCCCTATCGCAATCCGGGATGGCTCTCGCCGGGTTTTGCGGCCTCGCTGTGTCTGTTTGGCATCGCCGCCTTTAGCACCGGCGAGTTCCTTCGCGAAGCGGTGCGGAAACCGTTTGTGGTCTACAATGTGGTGCTGGCAAACCAGATATTGCCCCAGCAGGTAGAAACGATGCGCAAGGAAGGCTATCTGCAAAACGGGATTTGGACGAAAGCCTATGTCAGAGAGCATTATCCGCAAACAATTGTCAACGACCGGATCGACGGCCAGGCCTTGTTGAAGCTGCACCGCGCGGAACGCATCGACCTGGGCCACGTCTTGTTCCAACATCACTGCAACGATTGCCACGCCAAGACCGAGGGCTATGCGGCCGTTGGTCCGTTACTTTGCGGTCGTTCGCGTGAGATGGTTCGCTCCACGGTCGAGCATCTGCATACCGTGTTCTTCATGCCGCCTTGGTCGGGTACGCCGGAGGAGGCCGAACTGCTTACGGATTACCTGATGAGTATCAGTCCGCCGCGTCCCAGCGGAATGCACGTAGGAATTGCCACCGGGGAGGGTAAATAATGGATCCGCAATCGCTGATTGATTCCACGATGACCGCAGGCGTTCCCGCCCCGTTTTGGTTTGTGCAGTTTTTCAAATGCCTCGGCTTCACGCTGCACATGGTTCCGATGAACCTCTGGTTTGCCGGAATGCCCATCGCGTTATGGCTTTACTTGCGCGGCAATCCATCTGCTCGGCAATTCGCCACCCGTCTGATGCAGCAGATGCCGATCATCGTGGCCTTCGGCATCAACCTGGGCATTGTTCCGCTTTTGTTCATCCAACTCGCTTACTACAAAGCTTTTTATACGGCCACGATCCTCATGGCTTGGTTCTGGCTCGGGATCATCGTGCTTTTGATTCCCGCCTATTATGGCGTGTATATCTACGCCTGGGGCATTCGCAACGGATCCAAAAGACTAGCCCCCTGGCAAATCGCCGCCGGTTGGTGCTCCGCACTGTTCTTCGTTCTCATCAGTTTTCTGTTCGCCAATGGGCTGAGCCTGATGGATCACGTCGAGCGTTGGGGCGATTTGTGGAAAAACAACAACATGGCGGGAGCCGCGCTAGGCACCGCCCTAAACGTGGGTGACATCACGCTTTGGCCACGATGGCTTTTAATGTTCGGGCTCGCCCTGGGCACGACGGCCGTGTGGTGCGTCGTCGATGCCGAGTGGCTCACGTTGAAAACCGTCGATGCCGAATATCATCGCTGGGCGTGGAGTTTCGCCGCGAAACTTTACACGCTCGGCATGTTTTGGGCCGCTGCGGCCGGCACGTGGTACATTTTCGGCACGTGGACAACCAACCTGCGCGAAACGATGTTTGACGGCCCCATCTTGTTTTTAACTCTCCTGACTGGTGCTGCCCCCGGATTGCCTTGGCTTCTGATTTTAGTCTTCGGCCGGCTAGCCGATAAACGCTTAGCTGCCGCGGCAATTGCACTTGGCCAGTTGGGCGTGCTGGGCATCAACGCCATCAGCCGCCAAATCGTTCAAAACGTGAATTTGGCGCAATTTTGGGACGTTTCCAAACAGCCCATCGATGTGCAATGGAGCCCACTGGTGATGTTTTTAGTCGTTTTCGTTCTCGGGCTCATGGTTCTTGGCTGGATGATTGTGCAAGTTGTCCGGTGCAGCGTCCAAGGCGGCAACGTTTCAGGGAAATAGCAAGAAATACACATCTTGAGAGCGGCAATGCTAACCGGTGGCTAGCTTGGGGAAATAACCCGATTTTTCATGGTACACTTGCGGTAGTGAACGTAAGCCAGTCTTCGATGATTGCTTGGTAGTCAATGGCCAATAGCCGGGAGCTAACAGCTCCCGGAATATGGTTGCAAATTCATGCACATCCCGGAAGCTGTTAGCTCCCGGCTATCCGCCACGCGATTGTCCATCGGACTTTCAATGCCCAACTCCCGCAACTTACCATGAAACTTCATCTTGCCGTTCTCTTCTTATTGTTTTTCTCCCTTAACGATGTCCTTGCGATGGCTCCGCCAACTCCAACCGTGCAACTGGAACTGGTCGGCGACATGCAGGGATCGGCCATGATCTTCCAAGAATGGGCACAATTGCTCGGCAAAGCCGGCATTCGCAACGTCCGTCTCCGAGCCGCCGACAATGTCGATGCCGGCATCGAAACTCAAGGCACGATCGACAATCCCATCTATGTCGTCACCGGCGTTGTCCGCTCGCGTGACGAATTGCAGTTGCCGGGCCGTCGGTTTCGACGCGGCGAAGTCGACCAACTCTCCGCGTGGCTCGACGACCTCGCCCGACGCGGCCCCAATCCTCGCGCGGAAAAGAAGGCACCCTGCGGCCTGACTACTGCCCAATTCGATCAAGCGCGCAAGGATCTCGCCCCGCCCGTCGGTTTCACCACCCAAGGGCTCGCGTGTCGCCAATTGCTCGAACGCATCAGCGACCGGCAAAAACTGCATCTGCAACTCGATGCCGTAGCCGCCCAGACATTGGCCGAAGAAAAAATCAATGAGGACCTAAGCGACGTTTCTTGCGGAACCGCTTTGGCCTACGTGTTGCGATCCGCCGGCTGCGGCCTGTTGCCGAACGCAGCCGACGGCCGGCTCGATTACACGGCCGTCAAATTACGTGCAGACGCTGAAACATGGCCCATCGGCTGGCCATCTTCCGATTCGCCCCAACAAACCCTGCCGGCGCTATTTGAATTTTTGAATGTGAACATTCAAAACGTTCCGGCCGCTACGGCCCTAGAAGCCATCGCAAAGCGTGTCAAAACGCCCGTTCTGTTCGACTATGCGGCCTTGGCGAAACACAACATCACACCCGCAAAAAAAACGGTAACGCTTCCTAAGAATCGAACAACCTACGGTCTTGCGTTGCGCAAGCTATTGTTCCAAGCAGGCATGAAATTCGAAGTCCGCCGCGACGATGCCGGCACGCCGTTTCTGTGGATCACCTCGGTCAAGCCGTCGTAGCTCGATATCTACTGCATTCCGAAGTGTTTTAGCACGATCTTGAATACGTCGGTATCTTCAACCATAGGCCCTGGAAACAGCGTCGGCTCGGAGGCCACTAAGACGCTCCTTTGCGATTCCTCGACCACCGGCGCACCGTGCGAACCTCGCACAAGCGTCGCATCGAGCGGAATGCTTTTCGTGGCCGGATCAAAAAACAGCTCCACGGGATCATAGCCCGGCTTGCGATGAATATCGACCGTCCTTGCGAACCGCGGCGCTCGATCGTCGGAAAGCCACCAATAGTAAGCCTGCCAACTCTCCGGCGTCGAAATCAAAATCACATCGCCGGATCGCGGATGTTCGAGCTGGTAGCGTCCGCGTTCCGTGCCGACCAACACCTCGGCGAAGCCCGGCTGATGGCGAAACACGTCGGCCGCTTGTTGAATCGAGCGTTCATCGCGCTCTGTCAGAAATACGTGGGCGAACTGATGATCGACCATCGCAAAGGCCTTGCTTCGCTCGAAATCAAGCAACTCACCTTCGTCCGTTTCTCGGACGGTCAACAGCCCGGCATCGCGCAACATCCGGTTGGGATAAGTCACATGATCAACCGGCGTAATGGCGTACTCTCCGGCGGCAATCCAAAGCAAATCGTCGCCGTAGGCTTCTTTCATGCCGTCGCCCAATCGTCCGATCACTTCATTCAGCTCGGCCACGGCCGCTTGGGCCGCTTCGCTCTCGGGCCCCGTGCGCTGCCCGGCATAATCCAACGCCGGCAGATAGATATAAAAGAAGTCCGGCTGCCACTCGCGCAGCACTTCGGCCAACGGCCGGCACAGCTCGCGGCTGAACACGCCGACCACCTGATGACGCACCCCGGCCGGGTTGGTCAGCGGGCCGAGCATGTTGAACAGGGTGCGCAGGCCCATCTCGCGGCGCGGGCCGGCGGCGAAGCGCATGGCGCTGTGATGCAC
>CAYWGR010000106.1:0-5161 GCA_964458015.1 uncultured Planctomycetaceae bacterium | reverse complement strand
GAATCGGCAATCCAAGCGGTCGCCTTCACGTTGGCCATCGGCCCCCAATAATGCATCAATGGGAAATGGCCCAACTGATCGCGCAATGTGCCGTAAAGCTCCGTCGGCCGCGTGTAGCACCAAAGCGATTCCGTACCGTCGGGATTATGCACGGGGGCAGGCGTGCAGACGTAGTCGGCCTCGCAACCCTTGCTATGCAGCGGAAACCAAACCGCCGACGTATAACCGCGCCCATGATGCGAAAGGAGATCCCAAATCTGAGGGCGTTCGATGCAGTCGTTCGGCGCGGTCCACATTTCGACCCTTCGCTGGTCGCGCCAATAAAAACCATTGGCCACAATCCCATGTTCCGAAGGAACGCAACCGGTCGTCAAATTCGCCTGCGCCGGACACGTGACGCAGGGGAAATGCGGCGTAAGCTCCGCAATCTCTCCCCCGGCCGTCAACGACCGCAAATGCCGCATGGCGGCCACATCTTTTTCCCGCAAGGCGGGTATTGAAAGCAAAATAACGGGTTTGGTCATGAGAATCGTTTCTTTCTTACGGCAGTCGTTCTCGCCACTTTTCAGGATCTCGGGCTGTATGGAATACGCCGTAAGTCGTTACAACGTCATTTGCATACTCATAAAAAACTGCATAAGGAAATCGCCGCACCAATGCCCGACGACAATCCTCGCAAGCTTTGGCATGTATCTCGGGCGCTCGGCAAATTGCGATGATGCACGCATCAACGGCAGTAAGAAAATCTTCACCCAAACCTACGCGACGACATTCGTACCAAAGGTATGCATCGCTGAGGTCCTGTGCAACTTCCGGCGTAATGATGAGCCTAGCGGCCATAGCGGCTCCGGACCTTCTGTTTGATCTCGTCCCAAGAGAGGCCCGAGGCCGGATTGTTCGTGAGATTAGCCTTTCGTCTTGCAAGTTCCTCTTTTTGCCAATCAAAAACAGGAACCTCGGACGGTGTCGCCGCTAAATCGTCCCAGAGATCCTCAACCAGTTGAAGCTTCTCCGATGCACTCAAATCAAACAGTGAAGAAGCGTCGGCGTTCATCGTATCACCTGAAAATGAAAGAAAAAGGCAATTTGCCATAGCATGTTAATAATCTCGCGAAACAAGCCGTCTGTCAAGTGTCCAAAAGGGCGACATGCGGGCTTTGTGGAGCGAGAATCATAAGAGGCCTTTCCCAGCCTGAAGAAAGTCCATTGCTTTCCTAGCCGATTCCGGGCCCTCATGGCTGTGCCGGCTCAGCTCGACATAAACACCGCCGGTATAACCCACTTCGGCTAACGCCTGAAAAACCGGCGGAAAATCGATCTCGCCTTCGCCGAACATCAAATGTTCATGAACGCCGCGACGCATGTCCTCGAGATGTACGTTCACGAGTCGCGACGCCCAACGATGAATCACGTCGGCAATGGGCGTTTCGCCCTGGCAGTGCAAGTGCCCGATGTCAAGCGTCAGTTGCAGATCCGGCCGGTCTACTTTTGCAAGCAATTCCTCGAATCCCCGCATCGAGTCGATGAACATCCCCGGCTCGGGCTCGAATCCCACAAGAACCTTACGCCGTGCGGCATAGTCCAGCGTTTCAGCAAGCCCCTTCACCAAACGTTCCATCGCTTCTTCGCGATCGATTGATTCATGAAGTGTGCCCGACCAAATCGAAATGCAATCGCTGCCCAACTCGGCCGCGCAGTCAATAGCGTACTTGTAAAATTCGATGCGACGTTTTGGATCCTTGGAAAGCAAGGTGGGCTCGTGTTTTTTGCGAGGGTCCAAGAGAAAGCGAGCGCCCGTTTCGATCATCGAACGCATCTGCTTTTTTTCGAGCAACCGCCGCAAACTTTCGATGTGTTGTTGGGCGTGCGGGCTATGCGGCGGCAATGCATTATGGTCGATCGTAATCGCTGCGCCGCGATAGCCGAGGTCGGCCAATAGCTCGACCGCCTCGAACAGATCGTGATGCGCCAGTCCGTTGGTGTTGTAGCCGAAAAAAAACGGGGCGGGGGATGGGGGGCGGGAGACGGGGAATGTGGAACTCCGAATGCAATCCTCGGGTACACCAGCCACAGTTTTTTTGCTCATCGTGCAACCTGCTCCCCCACTTCGCCAACTCCGGTTCGCCTCATGTCACTTCAATCCAGCGTCCCAAAAACATCGCCGGTACAAAGAGCGCGAGGATCGCGCATGCCCAAGGCAGCCCGCGAACGGCATAACAGGCTACTGCATCGAGCATGATGATCGACAGCACGCATTGGGCCACGGCCATACGCACCCGCGCCGAGCGCGGATCGATCACCGCCCAAAAACACCGCCACACGATCAGTAAACCCAGGACGCCGGTCAGCAGATTCCAGTTCTTCATATCGAATTGCACGCAAAAGATCGTGCGATCCGACCAGCGGGGGAAACTAGCCAAAAGACCGATGCCCAGGGCTATCACGACGGTCGAAAGCAGCAATTGTATGCGGCTGCTTTCTTCGGCCTCGCGTTTGGCAAACCAAGTTACGCCCACGACATACACGCCGATGCCGCCGGCCACAAGCCAATGTTCCGTGGCAAACGGCCCATTAATAACACTCATGCCCAGCAACACATTCAAAAACCGGCAACCGCCCATCGCCAACGGTCCCAAGAAGGTCCGTTTAAGCCAGGCGTCGTAAAACAAAATGCAGGTGGCCAATAAGGCAACGACAATCCCCGGCCGCAGGTGGCCGACGAAAAGACATGCCATCGTGCCGAAAATTACCCCCAGCACCAAAAGCTTCCATCCCAACTGTCGGGCGGCAGCCTCCGAAATGCGACCGGACGGCAGCGGACGTTTGGGCCGCTCGCGCCGATCCGTTTCTAAATCGAATACATCATTCAACACCACGCCGGAGATATACAATAAACTCGATGCGGCAATCAGCAGCGCCAACGTCCAAGAGTCTTGCCAAGCGTTCCATTGCCAAGTGGTTGCCTGCACAAACAGAAAACCCATGATGACGTCGGCCATCGCCGTGAATACATTGGGCAACCGCATCAACTCAAGATAGCTGCGCAATGCCGAGACATCTCGGACGTGCAAATGGTTCTCCACGTCGTCCTGCTCTTCACATTCTGGATTGTCGTCCGTCATGATTTCCTTCCGTTCCTTGCGGTCTGGTCAGGTGATTGATTCAAGAAATTGTTTCGCCTCGCGGCCCGCCGAATCCGGATCATCTATGTAAGGATACAACTCAACCGTAAGCCAGCCCTGATAGCCGCTGGCGGAAATTTCGCGCATAACCGACGGAAAATCAATCGCTCCGCGGCCAGGCACCAAATGCGCGTGCTTTCGCGTCGGTGCAATGTCTTCCAAATGGTAATGCTTCGTGTGCGGAGCCATCCGGGCAATCCATCGTTCTGGATTTTCCCCCACGCAATAGGCGTGGCCGATGTCGAAATTCAGCCCTACCCAGGGCGAGTTGATCCGGCCGGCAAATTCCAAATACTGCTCGAACCGCTCGATCAAAAGCCCCGGCTCCGGTTCGATAAGCAACAACACTTCCAATTCCTCGGCCAGTGCAACACAGGGCATGATCTCGTCGTAAAACACTTCCGAGGCCGCATGCCATGATTGTCCCGGCTCCAATGGCCCGCCCGGCTCGGTCTGGATCGACTTCGCGCCGAGTTCTTTCGCCAATCGCAACGCCCGAAGCGTATGCTCGCGGCGAATCGCCCGATAATGACGATCCGGCTCGATCCACGACGGATGCCAATAAGGCTGACGCGGATCGGCCACCGCATTCATCATAAAAGCGTTGACGTTCGCGATTTTCAAGCCATGCCGGTCCAAACATTCCCGGATCGCCTGCTTGCGCGGTTCCAACAATCCCGCCGGCCAGGCATGAGGCACGTCGGCCAATAGCTCCAATCCCGCAAAACCGAGCCCCGCAATTCGAGCAATCGTTTCCTCGATCGAATAATTCAGATACGCATTCGAACTATAAGCAAGTTGCATGGCAGAGAGATTCGAGTTCAGAGGGTCATGGACTAGAAAGCCGCCGGCGACTTCGGAAAACACCTTCCATCGTTTCTTCTAGCTTTTTGGGATTCACACAGACTTTCCAATTATACCACATGCTCAAGCAATTACTTCTTTTTCGGCATCTGCATAATCACTTCCGCATGGGCGGAAACGTGTTTTTCCGTCATCACGGCATCAAGATTCAAGCCGCGGAACCATTGCAACGGCGCGGCTTGATAACCCTCCGGGGCGTGTACTTTCTGCAAGCCGCCCAACGGCGCAGCCTCCAAGGCCGTTGATGACCAACGCAACTGTCCGACTTTATCCTTTTGCAGAACATACTGACCGCCCAAGGGGCAAATCAACTTGGCATCCAACAGAAATTCCGCCGCCTCCAAGCAGGCTGCCGGCGGTACATGCAATTGTTGGTCCAACGCATGCAGCAACCGAAGATTGTTAAGCGACGTTTCCCGCGTGCGTGCATAGCCTAAATCATTCAAAGCCGGCGCGATCCGTGCCGTGGAAAGATCCTCGATACGCACCCGCACCTGTGCCGGACGTTGTGCCTGTTGATACTGAAGCTGCGGCGCCACTTCTTCCAACAACTCTCGCTGGAATGAAAACAGCGTAAATCGGTCGAACTGCCGCCGCCATCCGCCCAACGGCGAACCGGCGTAACCGGCGGCGTCCGCTTGGGCCGATATGCCGAGGTTCAATATGCCTAGAACGCCTATCGGGCCGTCGGTTCCTATGTAGCCCACCAAAAAATCGCGTAAACGGCCGATCGGCAGCAAGCTGGCCACGCTTGCCGCGGGCGGACGCCCCACATCACGCAAACCCGCAAACACTCGCTGATCCGTTAAGACAATTTCCGTCGACGCCATATCGCCGGGAATCAGTGCCAACTGCTTGCTATCCGCCGGGCCAAGCTTTTGTCCGAGCGATTGGAAATGTTCCGGCGCCAGCGGACTCATCAAAACGTCAACCACAACCTTTTCACGATTCTCTTCCAACGGCGTCCGCTTTACACCCGCGATGATCGGATCCATCCGCCCCCATTTTTCGCGATAGTATTCCGCGAATTTCCCATATTCGGCCGCCTCGGCATGAGTGATTTTGTCAATCGTCATGTCGCTCACCGGCACGAACGCACCCAATCGGCCGCGGAT